>JBARYO010000173.1:0-14654 GCA_049647905.1 Elainellaceae cyanobacterium
GGGCGGTGGCGCTGTGGTGGTTGTTTTGAGCCAAAAGATAGGCTTTGGGGGCAATTCCTAATCCATAGATAAACTGCCCGCTGTCCTGCTCGGTTAGATAGCAGCCTGCGGCATGGCCCGCCACGAAGGTGCCATGCCAGGATTTGCGCCCTTGGGTTGTGTCTTTGATGCGATCGCCAAAGGCAGGATGGGAGCCATCTACCCCGGCATCAACGATGCCAATCGTCACCGCCTCCCCAGTCAACCCATGATCTTCCAACCACTGTAGGTAGGAGCCTTGGGGCCGACCAGAGGCGTCGTATTGCCCCGCGATAATCAGTCCAGCAACTTCATCTTCTAGCTGGCGATCCACATGGGCTTCCACCGCCAGCACCGTTGGATGCTGGCGCAGGGCATCTTGTCCGGCAGCATCCACCCGAGCGAGGATACGCAGAAAAAAGCCAGCGGCGTCGACGGTTTGGGCCGGGTCAATGGTCACCCCAGGCAGCGCCGAAAGGGTTTGCATCAGCGCTGGTGCGGCAGCGCGATCGCCCTGAGCTACGATGCATACCGCCACATCACCGGATTCGGAGACAGGGGTTGCCGGTTTTGCGGTCTCGTCTAGGGGCACAACATTGAGGACAAAAGGCTGATCGAGAGCCTGCTGGAATGCGGTGCCGGACCCACGACTGAGGTAGCTGTTGGCCGGTTGGAACTGCAGCAGCTCTAGCCCAAGATCGCTTAAGGTCGTAACCCAGTCCGGGTCGACGGGACCAATGAGTTCGATGTAGGCGGTAATGATGCTGTTTTGGGCGATCGCGGTGGGCCTAGCTTTGAAGCCCTCGCTACGGCGGGCGTTGTTCTCCTGATTGGGAAGAATGACGCCCTGCTGGACCACGATTTCATCTTCACCGCCGGACTCTAACGCCGGGGCAGTTGTTGTGACTAAAACATCTCCACTCCTGTAGGTATGGAGGATATCGGTGCTGGAATGCCGCAGAATTGGGGAATTCGGCGAAACAAGACTTGTGCGTGCCATGGCCTCTGAGGACAATTGCTAGATGTGACGCGTGGGGTGGCTTTGGAGAATGGTCCTGGTTGGAACCCCACCCTCCAAAGCCTATGTTGGTTGGTCATACCGAATGAATGTGAAGATGCACATTGTGGCTCACCCTCGGCTGTCGCCGTCCCCCTTGCCAAGGGTAGGGGGACTCCAACATATGCAAGCACATATGGAATTGGTAAGTAAGGGGCCATAAGTAAACGACGCTACTTGGGGTTCGCCCCCCGCCCCATTCACTTATGGCCAGCCACTTATCAGATGAGCCCGTCAGAAACTACAGTTCGACGAGGATAGTATCGGCATAGCCCGTCTCATCCACGGCAACCTTGACTTGCTTGCGGCCTTCATCATCAAGGTGTTCCACCTGGGACACCTCATGCACCATCACCCGCTGCAGCTTGCCATCGGTCTCAACCCAGATGGCCGTGTCGTACTTGCTGTACTCGACGCCTGTGAGGGTGCCTTGGACCAAGTGCTTGCCGTTTCCGTTGGAGGTAACCAGTTCCTTCCCAGACTCCGTAGCAACTGGTTTCTCATCGCTATCGATGTTGACCACTGGGGTGGTACCGGCCTGAATCAGCTTCTGGACGAAGGCATCGCTCTTAGAGAGCCTGCCGCTTTCGCCAAACTTCAGGTCAGATTCCTTGGAGATTAGCGTCACCTTGTTGTTTTGCACCACGATGAAGATGGAATCTTCCTCCAGCTGAATCGACTGCTTGGGGGCGCGGACGAGCTTACCGCCGATGGCACCAAAGGCGCTGAACTGAACTTGGGGCGCACTTCCCATCGGGATGGGATAGGTGAACTCAATGGCATCGCCAAAGGGGAAGGGAACGATTCGCGCCGATTCTCGTACCGGAGATCTGAGGTGGCTCCCAGAAACCGAGAGATTCACCACCAGCTGGTCGTTATCGCTGACGTTGAAGAGATCCAGATTGCCGTCGGCATCCAGCACGTAGGCATAGATGTTGACCCGTCCTAAAAAGGCGCTGGGTTTGACAACGATTGTGCCGTCGGACCCAATCATTTGCGAACCGCTGTCTTCCACAATCGGGAACTTGGGATTCTTGAAGTCAATTTTGGCTTTGTACGTTGCTTTAACCTTGTCAGGACTTTGCGTCGTGACAAGGTACTGCTCGTCTCCGCCCTCTTGCCCAAAGGCTGCTGCTGCGGGAACCATCACCGGCCTGCTGCCTTCTGAGGCTGAGCAAGACACTGCCACGGAGTTGACCATCTCATCTGCTCCCACATTCAGCAGCAGTGGGAAGGTGAGTTCGGTATTGACTTCATTGATGTAGCTCTCGTCCAGGCCAGCCAGCAGCGTTGTGACATCGGCATCCATGGCGCTTTTCATCCAGCTGAAGCCGTTGAACTCTAAATTGAGGCTGAGGTTGGAGACATCGCTCTCCTTTCGCCATTTGAGGGCAAAATTAGTTCCTCCGAAGAGTCCACCAGTGTCGCCTGCTGAAGCAGGTTTCACGTCTGGCTTAGCTTCAAACAGCATGGGGAAGAAGTTCTGGAACGCCTGCTCCAAAAATGTGTTCATGATGTTTTGCCGCATTTCTTCCATGCCTCCCGGTAGGGAGTCTAATCCAAACACCTCAACGGTGACGGCCCCGTTGCGCGTCATTTTTTCCCACTCGGCCTGAATATCAAGGCTGCCCCCATAGAGCCAGCCGTCATAACCCGCATTGAGGTGGGCCGACAGATGGCGAAAGACTCGGCTACCGTTGATCCTGACGCGGATAGAAGATGCCGGAACGGCCCGCAGGTATTCGTAGCGAATCATCACGCCTGCCACGATGTTCTTGCGTTCTCGAATTCCCTGCATCCATTCCTGAGCCCCTTCAGGAGTCAGATTTGCCAGCAGTGAAACATGACTCCCGATGGTGCCAAATTCTTTGTTGTCGATGGTGGCCTGACTGGGCACACCGGAGATTTCAGGAATCAAGAGCTCTGCGGTAGCCTTGCGCGTGGCTAAGGGCACAAACCGAGGCTCGCTGGTGCGGGCACGACCCGACGCTAGCACCTCTTCCCGCCACTGTTCTTTGAGTTGGTTGAACACCTGGGCGTCGTAGGTAATACCGGTGTCGAGGGTCATCAATGCTCCCCCTCCCACAGTTTTGTAAGCGCCGTTTCTCTGGACGCGGAATTGGCTACAGGCAAACTGGTATCGGTTGTTGTCGAGATTGCGGGCTAGAGACGGTTGATTAGGGGCAAATAAAATCACGTCATCATCAGTACTCTGCCAAAGGGCGACATTGCCGACACTCCACTTCTCCCCAGACAGGGCGATGCAAGATTTTGAGCGAATGGAAGACATGGCGTACAGTTCTCCTAGTGAGATAAGTTGGGTTGGTATTTGAACGAATTTGTGTCAACTGAAATGACGCACCCACAATGAGAATGAACGAACCGAAAGCGCGGATTTAATCCATAATTGACCTCCGTTTTGGCAGGGGAAAGCTGTAATCTTCTGCGGCGACGTTTCGCGAAGAGAGTAGCCTAAAAAATACTGGCCGTTATGTTACCTGGACAGTACCTTGAGTGGCGCGCAGAAGGATAAAATCTTTGTCAAGCTTGATGGCTATTTCGGTCAGCTGCGTCAGCTTTCCAGCAATGACGCCAAACCCACTAAGGGTTGCTGATGTGTGGGGACTATTTGGATTTTGCAAGTAAGCAAATTGAACAGGAGCGTGGGGTGTCAGCCGGTGAGATGCTTTAGCTGCCCATTTGAAATCAGCAGGGCTTTTCCAGCTTAAGTTCACGACTAGGCAATCTTGCGATTGAGAGCTGTACTGTGCTGTAGCTGCCTCAGGCTGCGGTTCCTCCGCTTGAATTTGGAACGTTAAATAGCGAATCCAAGCGCCTGGACATAGCGTGACCGCCGCGTTGCCTGGTCGGCTTGCGACAGCAGCGATCGCCTCTGTGGAGACTGCTGCTTCTCCCGCAAGTTCAAGGATGCCCCAGCCTGGAAATCTAAAAGTGACTTTGGCACAATATTGAATGCAGATGGATTCGGGCTTTGATTGAGTGACGATTGCCTGGGCAATGCCACCCTTAGCGTCAAATCTTGCGGCTTGAGGAACCATCCCTTCCGCTGACCAAGATAGTGCGATCGATTCAATGTCAGGATGACCCTGTACCGCGATCGCGATAGGAGTACTATGTTCCATGGTTGGGCTTCGCCCCATATGCAAATGCCTTCAGCCCTGCTGTAATCGGCAATGGCTTTGAGCAACAATACGCAGCGTTGTAGATCGTTTTGGTAGATTGCCTAGCACCCTAATCTCACAGCTAAACAAACAGATTGATATCAACTAATGCTGCTCACTTAGATGAATTGCTTCGCGATTTTGTGCTGTTCTCTTGGACTTAACTGCTTCTATCTTAAGGTGAATATTTGAGATGAGAATTACCCTTTTGGGTACTTATTGCGTTCGCATTGTATTTGCATTGCCCTTGCGGCGAGGCTAGACCTCTTTTGCAAATCAAGCAATGCCCTGTGGCGCGACGGCAGGGCACTATAATGGCAATTACGCTTTCGTCGAAACCCCTGTTATTTAGTCGTTTTTATACAAGTCTGTGAGTCAAACTACCCTCAACATCACCGCGATCGCCATTTTTTCCATCACCATGATGAGTCTGGTGGGGCCGATGGTGGGGCTATCTCCAGCGGTGCCTGCCCTGGTCGCTGCTGGTATTCTTGGTGCGGCCACTGTAGATCGCTTTGGTTGGGAGGGGCGCGGCGGCACCTTACTGGTTGACTGGTTTGCCCGGTTTTCCCCCACCCACCGCATGCGGGTGATTCACCACGAGGCCGGGCATTTCCTCATTGCTCACCTGATGGACATTCCTGTCACCGGGTACACCCTCAGCGCTTGGGAGGCGTTACGGCAGGGCCGACAGGGGCGGGGCGGTGTGGAGTTTGACACCAAAGAGGTGGAGGTCTACCTGCGCCAGGGGGAACTACCAGTGACGGTGGTGGAGCGCTACAACACCGTTTGGATGGGGGGCATTGCCGCAGAGCAGATGGTATATGGCAACGCCCAGGGTGGGGATGACGACCGTCAAAATGTGCGTCAGCTCTGGCAGATGCTGAAACAGCCCGGTGAAGCTGGTACCCGCATTCGCTGGGGGACATTAAAGGCGAAGACCCTGCTGGAAAAAAATCGGTCGGCCTATGATGCCCTCGTCCAGGCCATGGACCAAAACGACGCCTTAGAGCAGTGCATTCAAATAATTCATGAGGCACAGACGAGCAATCCTGAGGCGGCGAGCTGAGGCTATTTGCTGCCAACGGTGGCTTTACCCGCGCTGACGATGGTCTTTAGCCATGAGGTGAGTTGGGTGGACGCCTGCGCTGCCACAGAGGGCTGCGCTTCGGGCTGCAGCGCTTGCCGGTCTGGAAATTCAGGCCATGCCATGCTGAGGGTAATGGCCTCGTTGACCGTATCGACAATCACGCCGCGCAGCATTTCGTTGGCGCGATCGCGTTGATATCCCATTCCTTCTTCGGTGGTGGCGTACAGCGCCGGTAGCCGGTTGAGGGCGTAGGCCGCCACATCTCCCAAGTCAAGGAAGGTGGGGCCATTGGCCTCCAGTTTAGTGATGCGGGCCGCGGCTTCGGCGAGCACCAGCTCTTCCATTACGTTGACGAACTGCTTTCGAGGAATGGTAACGACGTCGCCCTTCATCAGGGCATCCGTCAGTCGATCTAGGGCCATGTAATCTTCAAGGGCCAAAGCGGCGTCGATATCGCACCGCCGGCTAATATCGGTTGCCATCATGGCGGTCAGATGTCCGCTTTCCAGAGCCTGGTTGATAAGTTGAACAATGCTCATGGGGGCTTCCTCTAGGCTTACGTTTAAGGGGATTCTGTCCAGCTTGCGTGACGGGAGACTGTACTGGCGTAGGGTACCCAAACTGTGAGCAGCAAAGACCAAAACGCTAGAGAAAACGCTTGGCAAAGGCCAAGTTACTGGACGCCATCGTAGCGCCAAGGCACTGGGTCTACGGCATCACCATTGACGTACAGCCCCCAATGTAGATGCGGTCCGGTGGCGCTACCGGTAAAGCCCACAGTGCCAATTCGCTGACCTGCTTGGACAAACTCCCCGTTCTGTACATCGATCTGGTTCAGATGAATAAAGATGCTCAGCACCCCCTGCCCATGGTCAAGGCCAACGGTGTTGCCATGAACCCGGAAGCCCTGGTTTTCATATCCCACGAGAGACACGCGGCCTGCTGCGGGGGCAACAATGGGGGTGCCAATACCGGTCGCGTAGTCAACACCCCGGTGGTAATAGTCGTTAGCAAAGACGCCGTTATAGTAACGCTGTACCCCAAAGACGGTGCTGACCCGGCCACTGGTAGGCCGTAGAAAAGGACCGTTCCAAAAGCGCTGGGGGGTAACTAGGGTCTTGAATGCCGCCACCTGCGATCGCTCTGTTTCCGTTAGCCCGGAGCCGCCGCCCTGAACCCAGATGCTCTGGGTAGGGAACGAGCGGTCCTGCACCCATACCGCCAGGTTGCGCATCTCATCGCTGTCCTGCACCTGGATGACGCGGCGACCGGCAGCTTCCAGGGGCGTGGTGGGCAGCAGCGCTCGCCAAACGCCGTTGAGCTGAAACATGGGATAGGCGCGATCGCCAATGGTCACCGTGGGGGGAGCTGTATCCCCAGCGTCGGGAACGGCAATGACAGAGATGGTGTCTCCCAACTGCGGTGCTTCTGGTGAAACCCGTACCGTTAGGGCCGAGACTGCTATCGGAGCTAGGGCAGCAGCGGCAGTTAGGAGTGCCAGCGGATAGCGGATTAGTTTGAGAGCAGACGATAGCAGCATGGTGGGGATAGGGCGCAAGTGATCTAACCAGACTATAGACTTGTTGAGCTGACGCGGCATCTCAGCAGATTCTTTAGCGGCTTTCATTTTAACCCCAGGCTTCCTGTGCTACACCAATAGCTAGGTCTTGGGGCCTGCCGCTCGCTTTCCTGGAACGCCAAATTGATGTCATCCATAACTTATGACGCTGCCGATATTTTGGTGATTATTCCAGTGCGCAATGAGGTCGATACTATCGCCACCGTGATTGATCAGCTCAACGCCCTGGGGTTGAACCAGGTGCGGGTCGTGGATAATGGCAGTATCGACGGCAGCGGGGCGGCAGCGGCTCGGGCTGGGGCAGAGGTGGTCAAGGAGTCTCAACCGGGCTACGGACGGGCCTGCTGGCGCGGACTGCAGCAGATGCCGGAGACCGTAGGCTGGATTCTGTTTTGTGATGGGGATGGCAGTGACGATTTGAGCAGCGTTGCGGATTGGCTCCGCTGGCGGCAGGACTACGACTTGATGCTGAGCGATCGCACCGCGACAGCGGCGGGGCGGCAGGTATTAACTCCAACTCAGCGATGGGGGAATGCCCTGGCGACGCGGCTGATTGCCTTGGGCTGGGGGCATCGTTACCGCGATTTGGGGCCGCTGCGGCTAATTCGTCGGCAGGCGCTAGAGCGTGTTGCTATGCAGGACCGGGGCTTTGGCTGGACGGTGGAGATGCAGGTGCGGGCGGTGGAGCTGGGGCTGCGTATTGGGGAATTTCCGGCGGGCTATTATCCCCGGCGGGGTGGGACCTCTAAGATTTCGGGGACGCTGCGGGGTAGTGTTCAGGCGGGGACAGTTATCTTGACGACGTTGGGAAAGCTATACGCTCGCCGGGCAACGGCGTGGGTGCGACTTTAATCGTACAATTGGGGGATGTTTTTTCCCATAGAGAAGAATGCCGTTTTTGCTAAAGCTCTCCCGCTGGATTGACCGGCTGAGCGACGGATTGGGCTGGCTCACGTTAGGCCTGATGCTCGTGATGGTTGCCGTGGGAGCCTACAACGCCATCACCCGCTATTTAGGGCAGTTCATCGGCATCAATCTCAGCTCGAATCTATACATTGAAGTGCAGTGGTACCTCTTCAGCCTAATTTTTTTGCTGGGAGCCGCCTACGTGCTCAAGCGCGGTGAGCATGTCCGCGTCGACGTCCTCTACGGGCGACTATCCCGGCGAGCTAAAGCCTGGATAGATTTGCTGGGGGCACTGCTGCTGCTGCTGCCGTTGTGCGTCGTGATTGTGATGTATTCGCTGCCGTCCGTGCTGAACTCTTGGCGGATCAAGGAAACGTCATCTGACCCCGGTGGCCTAGTGCGTTACCCGCTAAAGGCCATGCTGGTGGTTGCCTTTGTGCTGCTCGGTCTTCAGGGCATCTCAGAGGCCATCAAGCAGCTTGCCATTCTCACAGGCTATCAGCAGTCGGACAATTTGCAGGAGGGTCGCGATGGCTGATTACCTCGGGCTGATCATGTTTGGCGGGGCGCTGCTGCTAATCTTCACTGGCTATCCCGTCGCCTTTGCCTTGGGCGGCACCGGGCTGCTGTTTGCCTTGATTGGCTTCTCGCTAGATCATTTCGACCTGATTTTGTTCTCAGCCCTGCCCCAGCGCATCTTTGGCATTATGAGCAACTATGTGTTGCTCGCCATCCCCTACTTCATTTTGATGGGGACGGTGCTGCAGCAGTCGGGGCTGGCGGAAGACCTTCTGGAAACGTTTGGCCTGCTGTTTGGGCGACTGCGGGGTGGCCTAGCCATTGGCGTCATTTTAGTAGGAACGCTGCTGGCGGCGGCAACGGGCGTGGTGGGGGCAACCGTGGTGTCTATGGGGATTATTTCCCTACCCATCATGCTGCGCTATGGCTACAACCCCTCCTTTGCCTCGGGCATCATTGCCGCCTCGGGCACCCTAGGGCAGGTGATTCCCCCCAGCGTGGTGCTGATTGTGCTGGGTGACCAGCTGGGGGTCTCCGTTGGGGATTTGTTTTTAGGCTCCCTGCTGCCGGGGCTGGCGCTGTCCAGTCTCTATCTTCTCTACGCTGCGGCGATCGCTCTATTTCGGCCCAAGGCTGCGCCAGCCTTGCCGCCGGAGGAGCTGACCTTGACTAAACCTCAGCTAGCGCTTCGGGTCGTTCGCGTTATGCTGCCGCCGCTGGCGCTGATTCTTGTAGTGCTGGGCAGCATTTTTGCCGGTGTGGCGACCCCCACCGAAGCTGGGGCCATGGGGGTGATTGGTGCCATGATCCTGGCGGCCCTCAACCGGCGGCTGTCGATGCGGACCCTGCTGAGTTCCCTGCGCTCCAGCGTGGAGCTAACCACGATGGTGATTGTGCTGCTGGTGGGGGCGACGGTTTTCAGCCTGGTGTTTCGCGGGCTGGGGGGCGATCGCCTCGTGCAAAATCTGCTGCTCAATTTGCCGGGTGGGGTGGTCAGCTTTCTAATTGTGGTGAACCTGCTGGTGTTTTTCCTGGGGTTCTTCCTGGATTACTTCGAGATTGTATTTATTATTGTGCCGCTGATGGCTCCGGTGGCGGTGCAGTTTGGTTATGACTTGGTTTGGTTTGGGGTGATGCTGGGGGTGAACCTACAGACGTCATTTCTGACGCCACCGTTTGGGTTCTCGCTGTTTTACCTGCGGGGGGTTGCGCCACCGGAAATCAGTACGGTTAGCATTTACCGTGGTGTCGTGCCGTTTATCGCCATTCAGCTGGTGGCGCTGCTGCTGCTGATTCGGTTTCCGCAGATCGTGACTTGGGTGCTGCAGTAGCGTAGTCGGGGCACAGCGTCGGGATACAGTGTCGGGGCACAGTGTCGGGGCACAGCATGCTGTGCCCTTACGGGAGGGTTCCTAGGTCGGCAGCGCTCCAGAGCGCGTTGGGTCTAGCCAGGTTAGGGTCTCCCGCTTAAGCCGATTGAGGTCGCGGTACAGCTCTTGCTTCACCATCTGCCCCATGGCGTCGATGGGGGAGAACGCAGTGCCCGACTGCCAGGGGATATCTTGTCCCAACGGCGTCAGATGCGTCCCCGGCAGCGATCGCAGCGTAACCAAATCGCTAGAGCGCTGCAACGTCTCGTAGAGCATTTCGGTCTGGTCTATTTCGTCTTTGGCAAAGCGGATGAGCAGGTTACGCCGCACGGTGTAGTGATCTGTTGCCAGGGTCATGGTCTCTTGGGGAGAGGGGACAAATTCGGTAGGGGGAGCCTTCGCCGTGACTAGGGGTTGGGCGAGCTGGTCCAGCATCGGGAACGATCGCCGGGCCATGTCTAGCATGGATGAGACCTGGGAAGATGCTTGGCTAAACTCCTCCATAAGTGGAATCGATCGCCGTGCTGGAAAGTTGTTGAAGGCCAGAAAGATGTTGCCTGCTCGCTCCTCTTCAAAGAGGCTACCAATGAGCAAATGGACTTTACAGCCCATGCTGTGGCCCAAGCCATAGATAGGGAGGTAGCGCTGCTCCAATGTCGCTTGGAGGTAGTCCTGCGCCCGGTCAAACGTCAACAGCACCTGACGGGCGATCGCGCTGTGATCCATAGTATTGATAAACGGCGTAGCGACGATGGCGTATCCCTGATGGGCCAACTGCTCCAGCAGCCAGCGGTAGGTGAGGTGGGGTGCCCCTGCCACAAAGGCACCCCCCAAAAAGTGAATGATGGCGCGGGGATTCTCAGGCAGCAGCAGCCAGTTGCCCCGAATATCTTGCCAGTCCATAAGCGTCAACGCGTCTCCACTAACAGGCGATCGCCTCGGACCCAGGCATATTGCCCCTGCCCTGAAGCAACCAGATACCACTGCACCCCATCTGCCCCGCCAGCGGCCTGGGTTGCGGTAACCATCTGGCCCGGTGCAAAGCGAGTAATTATAGGGTAAACGGTGCTTGGTCCTTCGTGTCCCTCTAGGGTGTCCTGGGCGTATATCTGGGCAACAAACGGGGCGATGGTCTGACCGTGCAGCAATCGCGGGGTCTGCTGCTGGCGGCCATGAATTGTGATGGTGGGCGCTGCGGTGGTCGGGTAGGCCAGTCGGCCCTGATCGACCTGGATCACATCCCGCCGTTCGTTGCGATCGCGCTGCTGGATGATCGTGGTGCGATCGGGACTGAAAATCACAACGCCGCGATCGCCGTCAACGCCAAAAACGGACCGACCATTGCGGTGATGACGGACGGAGCCTCTTGAGTCACGGTATATGGGGTCGCGGTGTAGGGCGTCGCGCCGGTGTGAGTCGGGATAGTGCCACTCCGAGTTAGTTTGAGTGCGATGGCGAGATGGCGACTCTAAGCGTTCTAGGGTGCGGCGGTCTCGGCGCAGTCGCTCTAGCCGCTGGGACGTACTGGAGGACTCCCAGCGCGATCCATCGCGATCTTGGGCCGCTGCAGGCTGGGCCAGCAGGCTCAGCACTATCGTAGTCGCGATGATGACATGCTTCATGGGAGGACATAAATAGGTTGACGCGGTAGCGGCACGACCTATCCTCATCATAGTCGTGATATTGCGTGGACTGCAGCGAGGGCTGTGCCAGTAGATGTCTGGGCCAGCATCAAAAGCCGCGATCGCTCAAGGCATTAGCAAGGGCAGGAGGTCGGTGGTGACGTAGGAAAATCCATGGGCATTGCCGCCAATGACCCGGAACGGGCGATAGGGCTCGCCGAGGTGGCTCAGGACGAGGCGTGCGGAGGAAAAGCCCTGGGTTTTGGTGTAGCCGTTGACCGTGATTAGGGTGGGCAATCCCGCTGCCGTTGCCGATTGGAGGCCATACTGGGAATCTTCCACAACGAGGCACTCCTGTGGTGATAACTTCAGGTGCTCCAGAGCATAATAATAGATGTCGGGGGCGGGCTTTTTCGCCGGAACGATGTCCCCTGCTGCAATCACCTCAAACCAGTTCATGGCATCAGGACCAAGGGATCCAGAAACCAGGGCTACGACATTTTCGAAGCTGCTTGTGGTGGCGATCGCCAGACGACAGCCGCTCTGGCGGGCCTCCTGCAGCAAGCGCCGCACGCCAAGGCGTAGGGGAAGCTTGCCGCTGCTGATGCGTTGCTTGTAATAGTGATTCTTCAGGTGATGTAGCTTCTGAATGAAGTCGGTCTGCTGGCTATCGGATCGAGGCATCAGCGCTGGTGGAATTTCGGGCTGGTGCACCTTGAGAAAATAGCGAAGTCGCTCTTTGCCACCGGCCACAACGAGCAAGTCACCATATAAATCTTCCGACCAGGACCAGTCAAGACCGATATCGGCGAAGGTCTGGTTGAAGGCGACGCGGTGGCCATCCCGCTCGGTGTCGGCTAACGTTCCATCTACGTCAAAAATTAATGCTTTGGGGCCAGCGGAGACAGTCTTTACGTACATAACCTCATGGGCGGGTGGCTCTCGTCCAGATTGAAAAGTGGGGCTGTTATGTCAAGCTTCTTTGCGAAGCATCAAGTTAGGTGTAAGCAGCATGATACCTTCGACTACAGCAATTAGGTTTGATAATTGCTTGATGCGCTGTTCAATATTTTCTTTGTCGACAGTCCCAATACTAGATTCTAATGGCTAACCTACCGTCCTACCCCCACTGCGTCCTTGAGGCCCCCTCGAATGAGGGACAGTTTGGTGACTACGTAGCGCACCTACAGCTCCATATGGCACTTCAAGCGCGCAATTTGGTACCGACGCTGACCCAGGTAACCGACAGCAGACAGCAGCTGCTCCAGCAAACCCAGGCGGACTCAGAGAAGCTAGTGTCTCGCCAGATGCGGTAGCACGGCGGCGGGTTGGATGCTCATCTGAAGACGCTTCTCCAGAATGTTACAGAATTGTTAAGGTAGATTTAGTTATCTATTGTTGACTTTCTGGTGACGCGACGTCTACGGCGTGGCTCACTGCTATGACACAGGGAGGAGCGTCGGCTTGCTTTTGAAGACCCTTAGCCACGAACAGCGGACTAATCTCGCTATTCTATTTGCGGCAGGACTGCTGTTTTGGTCTGGCCTAGCATCGCTGCTGCCAACTCTGCCGCTCTACATTGAGGATGCTGGCGCGACCACTCAGCAGGTGGGAACGGTGATGGCTTCTTTTGCGATTGGGTTGCTGCTGTTTAAAGCTAGGCTCTCCAAGCTGGCCGATTGGCACAGCCGCAAACTGGTGCTGATCATCGGTATGCTGGCGATCGCCACAGCTCCGCTAGGTTACCTAATGACCCAGTCTCTGCCGCTGCTAATGGCGCTGCGAGCATTTCACGGCATCAGCATTGCCGCGTTCGCCACAGGATATGGCGCTCTAGTGGCAGACATTGCACCACCCCAGAACCGGGGTGAGCTGATTGGCTACATGAGCCTGGTCAATCCCTTGGGTTTGGCGCTAGGGCCAGCTATGGGCGGATTACTCTACGGTACGTGGGGATATGGCCCTGCGTTTTTGGCATCGGTAGTTTTGGGCGGGTTGGGGCTGCTTTGCATCCTGCGGCTTTGGGAACCACCTCGCAAGGCTTCTGCGACAACGAAACCCAACGACGCCGGTCGCTTCTGGCAGCTGCTCGGAACCGATCGCCTGCGGGTTCCCGTCGCGGTGTTGCTCATGGTAGGCATCGCCTTTGGGGTTATGAGCACGTTTGTGCCACTATACATCCGTGATACTGGGGCTGACCTCAACGTGGGTCTGTTTTATACTGCCGCTGCGATCGCCAGCTTCTCTGTTCGCTTGCTGACGGGGCGCGCCTCCGACAACTACGGTCGAGGTCGCTTCATCACCATTAGTCTGCTTCTGTACAGCAGCGCCATGATGGTCCTTTGGCAAGCGGAAACGGCCCCCGCATTTCTCTTGGGTGCCGCACTCCAGGGCGCAGGGGCTGGTATTGTTATCCCGACCATGGCGGCGCTGATGGCCGATCGCTCCTTGCCTGAAGAACGGGGCCGCATCTTTGGCCTTTGCATGGTGGGGTTTGACGTAGGTTTAGCGGCGGCAGGTCCCATCATGGGCGGCTTTGCCGATGCCATTGGCTACAGCGGCATCTTTGGGCTGGCGGCAGGACTAGTTTTGTTGGGGCTGCTCGTATTCATCACGCTTTCCAGCAAGGATTTGGCCCATTCGATTCAATTTTCTCTGGGGCAAGGACGCGATCTTTACGCTGTGGATGTTCCCGTACCGTAGGGGCTACGGCATGTCGCGTACCACCCGAAATCCCAAGTCACCGCTGCGGGTATCGGTAGCTAGGCCGATGCGAGATGCCGCGCGGCATCTCATGTGGGGATCCAGCCATGATCCGCCTCGAACAACGCGCTGGATGGCATTATCAGCAAGCTGTGATTCGCCACCGGCATTCCAGGATGTACCGTCGTTGGGCGCACCCTTGTAATTCTCATGCCAGCGATCGCTGCACCATTCCCAGACGTTGCCGTGCATGTCGTACAGTCCGAAGGCATTGGCAGGGTATGAGTTTACGGCTGTGGTGCCCTTGCTGCTGTAGGTTGCTAGCTCTGGTGTCAAAGCATCGCCAAAATGGAATGGTGTTGTCTCTCTTGCCCGACAGGCATACTCCCACTCGGCCTCACTGGGGAGGCGATAGTGGTGACCAGTTCTGTGGGACAGCCGCTGGCAAAATTCAACGGCTTCATCCCATGAAATTTGTGCCACTGGGTGATCCTCAGCTGCCATGTTGCTGGAGTGAGGACGCTGAGTGGCTGGGGGGATGGGTGACAAATCGACCTCAATTTTGGGATATGCGGCGACGATTTGCCACTGGGCCTGGGTTACCGCCG
>JBARYO010000174.1:0-2328 GCA_049647905.1 Elainellaceae cyanobacterium
GGCCTCCCGTAAGCAGCATGAGAAACGCACCTATCGGCTACAGTTCAAGGTACAAACATACTGCTATGCCCCTCAATAACTTTTGTCAGTCAACCAGCTCAAGAACTGTACCGCTTGTACTCTAAGAATTTGAAGTGGCTAAGCTATGGCTAAACTATGTCATTTTGGCATGATCTGAATCAAGCTTTCAGAGAGATTTGTCCCTTCTGGGTGTGCCGGATGGCGTTGCCCAGCAAATTGACCAAGATCTGCTCTAGGCGATCGCCGTCCGCCAGCACCGGGTCAATGCCTTCTTCTGCCTGCCATGAGAGCTGAGGCCCATCATCGACAATCTGGCCCTCAAACCGCAGTAGGAGTTTCTCGAACAGGGCAGGGAGAGCGATCGCCAAAGTACATCTCTTTAGGTGGAGACTAAAGAGATTAAGAGATCATATAACTGAGGCGATCGCATCGCGATACCCATTCTGTTTGTGCCAGTATCTAAGTGGAGCGTATTGTCGATAGCGGCGGCGGCACAATTTCTGTCTCTCCGAGTCTGGCATTGCCATCCTCATTGCCGATTCAGTATCTAGAGCATCCAACGTGACCCGTAATCCATGCCCTAAATTTGCAGTTTTTTGTGACTTTGATGGGCCTATCGTAGACGTAAGCGATCGCTACTACAGCACTTACCGCCGCGTTCTAGACTGTCTCGATAAGCCCTCCATCCGCCCACTCACCAAGGCTAGATTCTGGTATCTGAAGCAGCACCGCATCCCCGATAAAGACATTGCTCAGCAATCGGGCGTCAAGCCTCATCAGATGGATCAGTTTTTTACGCTTGTCGAGGAAACCGTTAACCATCCCGACCTGCTGCACCATGACTGCCTCCATCCCAGCGCCAAAAAGGGACTGACGCTGCTCCACGAGCGGGGAATTTATCTCATGCTGGTCACGCTGCGCTATCAGGAGCAGGTGGTGTCCCTACTCAAGGAGCATGGACTGGAGCATCTATTTGTCCGAATTTTAGGCACACCAGAGAAACGGGCCGCCTACCTCAACAGTGCCGACTATAAGCCAGATCTGCTCAGGCGATGCTGGAGCGAATATTGTCAGATCTACGGCCACCCCAATCATGCCTGGATGATTGGCGACACCGAAGCCGATGTTCTGGCGGGGCGGCGGCTGGGAATATCGACGATTGCCCTGACCTGCGGCATCCGCAGTCGGGCGTACCTAGCTCGCTTCCAGCCTACGTTCATTCAAGACGACATGATGGCCGCCGCCCGTAAGCTATTGCGGGTCAAGCAGCAGTATCTCACCACCC
Source organism: Elainellaceae cyanobacterium (assembly GCA_049647905.1). Classification (GTDB taxonomy): domain Bacteria; phylum Cyanobacteriota; class Cyanobacteriia; order CAKZMO01; family CAKZMO01; genus JBCCAG01. The sequence continues at coordinate 1,307 of JBARYO010000174.1, forward strand.
CGTCTGCGACGTTCTCGCATTCGGCTGGGAACACCAGCTCCAGCCAGTTTGCCCCAGCGCATCAAGAAACTATACATTCCCGTGATTAAGCGTCACGTTATACACATCCCCTAAGGGGGGATGCTAGACTACGAGGGAAAATTTGCCAACAAGAGGTCTACCGCGTGGTTGTTTCTCCCGAGTCTCCTCAATCTGTAGCGTCTGATTCCAACGCACAGGATCGCGTTGCGGTTTTGCTGATGGGCTATGGCGAAGTCGAGAGCTACGAAGACTTCGCGAATTACAACGAACAGGCTCTCAATCTGCTGACGGCTAAGTTTGCTCCTGTGCCTACCTGGATCTATCCGCCCATGGCCAAGCTGCTGGCGATGTTTGATCTACACGAGTGGAGCCATCAGCACGGTAATTTTATCTCCCCCCACAACGCCATCTTTGAGCGCCAGCGGGCCGGTGTCGAGCAGCAGCTCAAAGAGCGCTGGGGCGATCGCGTCTCTGTGTTCAAAGCCTTTAACTTCTGCGCCCCCCATCTGCCTCACCAGGTGCTAGAAACTATTCGTGACCAGGGCTTTGATAAGCTGCTGATTTATCCGCTACTCGTGGTTGACTCCATCTTCACCAGCGGCATTGCGGTGGAGCAGGTGAACAACGCCCTGTCTGACCTGTCGGATGGCGCAGAGCACTGGCTGAAAGGAACGCGCTACATTCCTTCGTTTTACGATGAGCCGGCCTACATTTCGCTGATGGCCCGCATGGTAGAGGAAAAGATTCAGCGTGATTTGGCAGTGGCCCATCTCCCCTCTCAAACCGGCATCATCTTGATGAACCACGGCTGTCCCCATGAGGCGAAAGGCTTCACCTCTGGGATTGACGAGAGTCAAGCGCTGTATGAAAGCGTGCGGAAAGAGCTGATTTATAAGTATCCACTGGTGTCGGTGGGCTGGCTCAACCACCAGACGCCGATGATCAAGTGGACCCAGCCCAATGCGGACTTGGCGGCTCGAAATCTGATCGATTTGGGCGCA
>JBARYO010000175.1:0-7609 GCA_049647905.1 Elainellaceae cyanobacterium
GGTCAAGGTGCTGCGCAGCTTGTTGGCTGTTAAGGCCGTGGTGGCCATCTTGACGCTTTCCAGAAAGTTCATGGCTATTCCTCGTTGCCCTGACCAAAGTTGATGTTATCTAAAGTTTTGCCCGGCGGTAGTTCTAAAAAGATGCGATCGCCCGATTCCACCCCTTCCAAAATCTGAATTTGGTTCCCCACCTGGGAGCCCAGGGTCACCCGCCGCAGCCGAATGCCGTCGTCCTCGTCTGTCACCAGCACACCGGGCTGGCCGTCTTTACTGACGATCGCCACCGACGGCACCACCAGCGCCTCCCGCAGGTCATCGCCAATAAAAGTTACATCCGTCTTCATGCCGGACTTTAGGCTGTCTTGCCCCGTCACCAACTCCACCACCACCTCAAAGTAGGTGAAGTCCCCACGGCTGCGGTCCTGAATCGCTTCCGGCGCGATGCGCTCCACTTGCCCCTCAAAGGTCTGGTCTGGGTAGGCGTCGGCCACCACCTCTACGGCCTGCCCCGGCGTGATTTTGCCAATGTCAACTTCGGGCACCTCAGCCACCACCTGCAGCCCCTTGGCCACGGCCACAATCGCCGAGGAGGTGGCGGAAGAGGCGTCAGATGCGGAGGTAGTGGGGGTGACAAAGGCCCCCACCGTGGCAAATTTTTGGGTGATGATGCCGGCAAAAGGGGCGCGGATGAAGGTATCGTCGTAGCGGACTTGGGTGCCTTGAAGCTGGGCGCGGGCCTCTTGAAGCTGGGCTTCAGCAGCGGTAACATCCTCGGCGCGGCTGCCGTTGCGCAGCTGCCGCAAATTTTCCTGGGCATCCTGCACAGCGGCTCGGGCCTGATCGAGGCCAGCGATCGCCCGTCGCTCTTCTTGAACGGTGCTATCCAGGTCATCGAGGGCGATCGCCCCTTCCTCATAAAGGCCCCGGTTGCGCCCAATACGGTCTTTCGCCAGCTGCAGCCGCGCTTCGGCGTCGGCGACCTGGGCTTGGGCCTGACGCACCTGGGCCTCCCCTCGGGCCACCTCTTCAGGGCGACTGCCTGATCTTATCTCGGCTAAGTTGGCCTCCAGTTGGGCAATGCGGGCCTCCGCTTGGGCAATTTCAGCTTCAACGCCGCTGCTTTTCATGCGGGCAATCACCTGTCCGTCGGCAACGCGATCGCCCTGCTCAACGTAAATTTCCATGAGCACATCTGAGGCCCGAGGACTGAGGTTAACGCTATCCACCGCTTCCACGGTGCCGCTCGCGGTGATGCGGACGGCCAACGGTTGAGAATCTACCGGTACCGTCAGCGCTTCGGTATCGATTTGATTGCCCTGTCGCTGCTGATAGACGATGTAAGCGGCTAATCCGCCGATGCTGAGGACCCCAGCAACAGCCAGGGCAATCAGGCCGGGGCGGCGAACTTTGCCAAGTAAGGGAAGGTGCATGATGGTGGAGATTCACCTGAAGCGAAACGATTGAAGATTTACTCTCCTATATCATTTTAATAATTCTTTAGAGGATGGTAGCGCCTTGCTGACGCTTACCGGATAGTCACAGCGATCGCCTCAGGTGGCTTATGATTTCTCCTGGCGATCGTCGTCCCCTTCGGTAAAGGGGACTATGCAGGGCATGATAGACGCAACTACATGCAAAATTAGCCTAAAAAATGAGATTTTTAATTCAACTGATAGGGTTTGCTCTGGTTCTTCTGGGCGTGTATTTCCTAGGACGAAACATTATTTTCACTACCAACGTCAATCCCTACTTCTGGCGCGGGATTGCGGCTGATTTGTCTATCTTGTGCCTCGTCCTTGGTATTGTTTGGCTCGTCATCGTTCCCATTGGGGCAAAGAATTTTGGTTGGATCTTCGTCGGTGCCGGAATTGTCTTCGTCTTTGCGAGCAGCCGCGCCATCCTCAATCCAACCAGTCTGTGGCAGTTTTTTGTCTCGTTCGGGGCCATGGTATCAGGGTACAAAATGCTGGCTACTGGTCGCCTCCCGTTTTAGGCGCAAACAAAGCGTTCTGACTGGTCCGGTTGTTATGATGGACCCAGCGTCAACGTGAAGGAAAATGCTGTGGTTCAAGCGTCAAAGCCGAGCTGGCTGAGGGTCAAAGCGCCGCAATGGGAGCGAGTCGGCAGCGTCAAAGACATCCTGCGGGATTTGAAGCTTAACACCGTCTGTGAAGAAGCCTCATGCCCCAACATCGGCGAATGCTTCAGCCGTGGAACCGCCACGTTTTTGATTATGGGACCGGCCTGTACAAGGGCCTGCCCTTATTGCGACATCGACTTCGAGAAAGTACCGCAGGCGCTGGACCCCGCTGAGCCCGCCCAGCTCGCGGAAGCGGTGCGCCGCATGGGGCTGAACCATGTCGTCATCACCTCCGTCAACCGCGATGATCTGCCCGATGGGGGAGCGAGTCAGTTTGTTCGCTGCATTGAGTCGGTTCGTGACCTGTCCCCCAAAACCACCATTGAGGTGCTGATTCCTGACCTGTGCGGCAACTGGACAGCCCTTGAGATTATCTTGCAGGCTAAGCCAGACGTCCTCAACCACAACACAGAAACCATTTCCCGCCTTTACCGCCGCGTCAGACCCCAGGGGGATTATCAGCGCAGCCTAGAGCTGCTAAAGCGATCGCGCCAAATCGCCCCGCAGGTCTATACCAAGTCAGGCATTATGGTGGGTCTGGGCGAGACAGATGAGGAAGTGCGCCAAACCATGGCGGATTTGCGGGGAGTAGATTGCGATATTTTGACCATTGGTCAGTATCTACAGCCCACGCAAAAGCACCTGGGGGTCGCCGAATTCGTCACCCCGCAGCAGTTTGACGCTTGGCGACAGGCCGGTGAAGCCATGGGCTTTTTACAGGTGGTCTCCTCTCCCCTGACCCGCAGTTCTTACCACGCCGAGCAGGTGCGATCGCTGATGGAGCGCTACCCGCGCTAGCAGTTTTGAGTAGCGGTTCTTTAGCCAAATAGCAGCGACATGACTCTAGTTCCGGGCCTGCTCGCCCTCGACACCATTACGGCAGTAGCGGGTAACGATACGGCATTATTTCCTATTCGGCTTTGGGATTACGGGACGGTGAGCGCCCCGTTGGCCGAGACTGTGCTAATGATTCACGGTCGGCAGGGGGTGCGGCCAAACCGGGACCAGAACCTAGCTGAACTTTACCCGAGGCTGGCGGCGCTGGCGACTCAGCTGGTCGGCCAGGGGAAGCGGGTGCTGTTTCTCGACTGGGGAGAAGCCGCCGTCGACAACTTACCGCCGTTCGACGCGGCTGAGCGCATCAAGCCGGTGGCAGATTGGGCGGCGGACCAGCTGCAGGGCCTAGGGCTGGCCGATCTGACCCTCATCGGGCATAGCTTAGGAAGCTACGTTGCGGCGCAAGTGGCCCAGGCCATGCCGCAACCCTCAACTCACCTGATTGCCCTGGACCCAGCATTTCCGGCGCAAAACTACGACATCGATGGCCTCACCGATGACCAGCAGGCTGTCACCGCTTTTTCCCAAGCGGGCAGATCCTTAGCCTTTGTGGCCGAAGACGACATCTTTCAAACGGGGCTTGCCGGGGACAATGCGCAGGCGGGGACGGCAGATACGTCCTTTGTCGTCGAGCTGGACGGACTACAGGGTATTTTAGACGCCGCCGCTGCCCATGGCGCTGTTATTGAGGTGTACCGCGATTTCGGGCGTTACCTGCAGCCTGGAGATTCAGCCACATCGTGGGTATTGGCCCAGTTCCCTCGCGATCGCATTGGCAATAGTGGCGGGCGCAGCACGGATGGACCCCATGAGGGCGTTGTTGATGCCGCTCAAGTTGATGATGTCTGGAGGATTGCAGACATTAAAGGCGACGGAGTAGCGCTGCATTTTATTCATCAGACAGATGCTATTGCTGACCTTACCAGTGACGGCGATCGCCTTGATATTGTGGCGTCTTTGGTATCGCTACAGTTATCAACCCATTTCGAGCATCTGGTGCTGGGGGGTAATGCTAACCTCGACGGCACCGGCAACGAGCTTGACAACCGGCTATACGGGAACTGGGGAGACAACCGGCTGCAGGGCCGGACCGGCGATGATCAGGTCTACGGTGCTGGGGGAGATGACACCCTGGTTGGCAATCGGGGTGCAGACCGTCTACTGGGGCAAGGTGGCATGGACCGCCTGTTGGGCGACATTGGGGATGACCTACTCGTGGGTGGGACTGGGGCAGATACCTTGGCAGGTGGGGCCGGTAACGATCAGCTCCGAGGCGGATTTGGAGCAGATCGCCTGCGGGGCGGGGCAGGGCAAGATCACTTTTGGCTTGAGGCCGCTGGTGGCATTGACATTATTCAAGACTTTCAAGATGGGATTGATCAACTCGTGCTTCCCAGCGGCGTCTTGACAGCGGCGGTCAGCGTGACGACTTTTGGCAGCGACACCCTGCTGGCGATCGCTGGAGAGGCGATCGCGCTGATCAGCAACATCGCTGTAGCGCAGCTTGGCCCGATGGACTTTGCCGCGTCAGACCCCCTTGTGGCCTAGCCTATAGGGGCTGAACCGGGTTAGCGAAATGGGTCAAGATACACTAGAGTGAGTGAGGGTTATTTTAGCCCGACTACTGTTCACCAAACTTGCCTGTAGAGGGGTTATTTGATGCCGTCCATCCGCGAACTGCACCGCCAGCTCGTCCGCAAAGAGCGTTCCGCCGTCGAAATCACGCAGGATGCGCTTGACCGTATTCAGACCTTGGAGCCGAAGCTGCGGAGCTTTTTGCACCTTACACCAGAGCAAGCGCTGCAGCAGGCCCGAGGCATTGACGTCAAGATTGCGGCGGGAGAGGAGTTGGGACCACTGGCCGGAATTCCCATCGGCATCAAAGACAATATCTGTACCCAGGGTGTCCCCACCACCTGCGCCTCTCGTATCTTGGAGAACTTCGTCCCGCCCTACGATTCAACCGTGACGACCCGGCTGGCGGCATCGGGGGCTATCATGGTGGGCAAAACGAACTTAGACGAGTTTGCCATGGGCAGCTCCACAGAAAACTCGGCATTTCAGGTCACCGCGAACCCGTGGGATTTGGAGCGCGTACCGGGGGGGTCCTCGGGCGGGTCAGCTGCAGCGGTGGCAGCTCAAGAATGCACCATTGCCTTGGGGTCTGATACCGGCGGCTCCATTCGCCAACCGGCCTCATTCTGCGGGGTAGTGGGCATGAAGCCCACCTACGGTCTGGTATCCCGCTATGGTCTGGTGGCGTTTGCGTCGTCCCTCGACCAAATTGGCCCGTTTGCACGGTCAGTAGAAGATGCGGCCCTATTGCTAGAGGCGATCGCAGGCTATGACCCCAAAGATTCCACCAGCCTCAAAGTGGATATCCCCAACTATGCCGCTCAGCTGCAGCCGGAAATTGCTCCGGGGACAAGAGTTGGCGTGATTAAGGAGACGATGGGAGAAGGCTTAGATCCTGAGGTTGAACAAGCGGTCAACGCCGCAGTTGAACAGCTCAAGGCTCTGGGCGCAGAGGTGACGGAAATCTCCTGCCCTCGGTTTGGCTATGGCCTGCCCACGTATTACATCATCGCCCCCTCGGAGGCCTCCGCCAACCTGGCCCGCTACGATGGCGTTAGGTATGGCTTTCGCAACACATCGGGCAGCGACCTGATTGAGATGTACATGAAAACGCGGGCCGAAGGCTTTGGACCGGAGGTCAAGCGTCGTATTATTATTGGCACCTACGCTCTGTCGGCAGGGTACTACGATGCGTATTATCTCAAAGCGCAGAAGGTGCGTACGCTGATTAAGCAGGACTTTGAGCGCGCCTTCGAGCAGGTGGATGTGCTGGTGAGCCCCACATCACCAACGACGTCATTTAAGGCGGGAGCGAAAAGCGATCCTCTCAGCATGTATCTTTTAGACTTGATGACCATTCCGGTTAACTTGGCGGGTCTACCAGCGCTGAGTCTGCCCTGTGGCTTCGATAGCGCAGGTTTGCCCATTGGGCTGCAGATTATTGGCGGGGTGCTGCAGGAGCAAACTATCCTACAGGTTGCCCATGCTTACGAGCAGGCAACCGACTGGCATCAGCGATCGCCTTCACCATAGGCCATCGACAGAAGCCGTGGGCGGGGTAACCGACTAGATAGTGAGAATCAAACCATGCCACTACCCGACATAATTTGGCCTCTTTTGGCTACCCTAGGCATTTTGTATCTCGGAGGATGTCTCTACGTTTACAGCCAGCAGCGCCGTCTCATCTTTTTGCCCCTGCAGGGGCTGTCGGCTACACCAGCGTCTCATGGACTAGGGTATGAAGATGTCTGGATCAATGAACCCCCTATAGCAGAGGGCGTCCTGCATGGATGGTGGTTGCCAGAGAGCACCCCGCGCGGCACCGTTCTTTTCCTCCATGGAAATTCGCACAACATCGGTGAAAATCTTGACCAAGCCGCACTGCTCAACCGGCTAGGGTTTTCTGTACTGCTGGCGGATTATCGAGGTTATGGCCTGAGCAAGGGTCCGTTTCCCAATGAGCAGCGTGTCTATGAAGATGCTGAAGCCATGTGGCAATACCTAACCGTTCAACGCGGTGTTGCTCCGGAATCAGTCCTACTGTATGGCCATTCCCTCGGCGGAGCGATCGCCATTGAACTGGCAACCCACCATCCGGACTTGGGTGCCCTAGTTGTAGAGAGTAGCTTCACGTCCATGGGGCAAATGGCTGGACAAAAAGCGTCTTTAGCGCTCTTTCCAACCCGCTGGCTCTTGACCCAGCATTTCGATTCTCTGAGTAAGGTACGGTCTTTAGCAATGCCAACACTCTTTATTCACGGCCAGAGCGATACAACAGTTCCTTACACCATGAGTCAGACTCTGTATAGAGAAGCCCAGGAGCCCAAATCACTATTACTTGATCCTGATGCTGACCATGTCGATGTTCCAAATGTTATGGGGTCAACCTACGACCACGCTATTCTATCCATAGCTCGCAGCCTAAGGCATACTGTCAGCCCATAGACAAAAATTCCTACGGTAATACCTATACCGTAGGAATTTTCGACCGAGCGCTTACGATTAAATCCCAGCTCTACTGTTAGTTCGCCGCAGCTTCTTCGCTGCTTACAGAAGCCATAGACGCATGGCGATTGGCGTACTCATGCCAAAGTTCAGCAAGGTCGCGAGCTTCATCCTGCCATTCAGGACAGACTTGATACATTCGACGAGGGCGACCGCGACCTTCCACCTTCTTCCAATATCCGGTAATAGCAGCCTTATCTTCTAAGAACTTGAGCGCGCTGTATAAAACAGTATCTGAAAGCCGGTAAGACGGATAATTAGCCTCCAGCATCTGAATTAGCTCAGTTCCGTAAGAGTCGTCTTTCAGCAGAACTGCTAAAACATAGCAAACTGCCAACTCCTTGTTCAGGTAGAACGGAGGCGGGTTACGGAAAAACTGATAGATATCTTCAAAGGAGTTCATACGTCTCATGGAGGAGCAAAAAATTAAAGGGCGGTTGACATGGTGAAGAATGCGAAGACAGGACTACCCTACACAAAGAGTTTGACAGCTTAGCCATGAAGCACGTGTCGAACAACACATCGCTAAATGCCGTAGCCTATAACAGAATA
>JBARYO010000176.1:0-11094 GCA_049647905.1 Elainellaceae cyanobacterium
GCCAAAAAGTCTCATACTCCAGCAGGCGATCGCAAACCTGGGCCAGCTGCTCGCCCAACACCTGCATGTCACCATCGGCTTCCATAATCTCCCGGACGGCCTGGTTGAGCACGCCCAATAGCGGGGCAACGTCCTGACCCACAAGATGGACAAAAACGCGGGAGACGACAAAGCGCGTCCGGCCACTAAACGAGTTGAAGCGATCGCGTAAGCTCATGCCGGTCAAAAATTCTCCTAAAGGCGCTCATTCTCTATCCTAGGGGAACCAAGGGGGCAATGGCCTTCTCCCAAAGGGCGGTGAACGGAGAAATTCCCGTAACGATTTGGGTTGTATTCCGTTATTTTGCGGCAACCTGCATTGACTGACGCGTTTTCTCAGCCTGATTGAGTAGGGATTCGGCAAAGGCGATCGCCTCTTGGTCTGACTTTCCGCCGGCAAGCTGGGCTAGCTCTTCTCGGCGCTGCTGCTGGTCCAGCGGCATCACGCGCACCACCGTCCGCACCGCCTCGTTGCTAGGGTCAGCATCTGCTTCTGAACCTTGCGGCTCGCCCTTCTTTTTGCGGCGTTTAGCAGCGACAGCGGTTGCCGCAAACTCATCCCCAATCACGGTCTTGCTGACATGGAAGTGGTTGTCGGCCATTGCCGCCACAATCGGCTGGTGGGTGACACACAACACCTGGTGCCGGTAGCTAAGCTGGTGCAGCTTATCGGCTATGGCCTGAGCGACCCGGCCCGATACACCAGCATCGATTTCGTCAAAGATCATGGTTCCCACAACGTCCGCCTGGGAAAGGCACACCTTTAGTGCCAACAGGAAGCGGCTCATCTCTCCGCCCGAGGCGGTTTCTGCTAAGGACTGTAGCGGTTCGCCAGGGTTGGGGCTGAACATAAAGGTGATTCGGTCCGCGCCATGGCTCGTCGGCGATGTGGGAGCAATCTCGACCTTGAACTGAACTTTATCCATCGCTAACGGCTTGAGCTGACCCACGAGCTGATCTTGAAGCAGTTGTGCGGCCTTTTGTCGCTTTTGGGTTAGCTGACCGCAGGCGTCTATGAGCTTGGCTTGCTTCGCGCGGTAAGCCTGCTCCAGCACCTCCATAGACTGTCCGCCATCCGTCAAAGCCGCCAACTCTTCCTGAAGCTGCTGATCGCGGGCGATCGCCTCTGCCAAGGTAGGGCCATATTTACGGCAAATCTGCTTCAGCTCAACGATGCGCTCTTCTACCTCACTTAGCCGCTGGGGGTCAGTCTCTAGCCCTTCGCCGTAGGCATTAATTTGTCGGCCTGCTTCTTCCACTTGGGCTAAGGCATCATTGAGCATTTCCAGCATCGGCTGAATCGTTTTGTCGTACTCGGACATGGTGGTCAAAGTATCCTGGGCTCGGCCCAGCAAATCAGCGCTAGCATCGCTACCGTCATCAGTCTGATACAGCAGCTGATAGACCTGATAACTATACTGCTGCAGCTCCACGGCGTGGCCCAGCCGCTTGCGCTCTTGCTCTAGATCAGTCAGCTCATCTGGGTCTTCCAAGCGCGCCGTCTGTAGCTCCCTAGCCTGAAAAGTGAATAAATCCAGCTGCTGCTGACGCTGCGACTCTTGCTGTCGTCGTCGGTCCAATAGGGTTTGCGCGGCTTGGGCGGCGGCATAGGCTTCTGCAACGGCTGCGATTTGGCGCTGCAGCGCCGTGCCACCAAAGCCATCGAGCCAGTTGCGCTGTAGCGCTGCGTTACCGAGCTGTACAGTCTGCCCTTGGGCTGTGATTTCCACGAGCCGCTCCCGCAGGGATTCAATCTGCGGCTTGTTGACCGGCACGCCATTGATACGAGAACGATTTCGCACTCCGCCCCGCCCTGCCGTCAGCTCGCGGCGGCAAACCAGCACCCCCTCAACCGGCTCAATTCCCTGCTCGTCTAGCCACTGCGTCAGCTCTGGTACCAAGGCGAAGCTAGCCTCAATCAGGCCCCGCTCTGCGCCCGCCCGCACGACGCGTCCCGACACCCGTCCCCCCAAGACGGCGTCAATCGCATCAAGAATGATGGATTTTCCGGCTCCTGTTTCTCCGGTAAGGACGTTGAGCCCAGACCCAAATGAGAGGTCTAGTGCATCAACCAGCGCAAAGTTTTCGACATGAATGGAGATGAGCATAGAAGTGACAATAAAACAGGCTGCGCCAGATCTAGTACATCAGTATAGTATGTCCATGGACCTCTTAAGTTTGACACACTCTTTAAATCACCATTAACGACTTGGGGTTCGGGTATCCTAAGCCGTGGGTTAGCATTGAGCCCAATACGATCGAAAATCAATCAACCTATCACCTAGAAAGGAGAATGCCATGGTCGCGATCGCCCAAGCCCGACCCAGTGAACGGGCCCAATTTATTCAAAAAACATACATGCACCTGGCAGGGGCCATTGGCGCATTCATTGCTGTAGAGTGGCTGCTGTTCCAGACCGGCATCGCCGCCGCCATGAGCAATTTGATTGCTGGCAGTGGTTTCGGCTGGCTGCTGATTTTGGGAGCGTTTTCGCTGCTGGGCTGGTTTTCGCGCAGCCTCGCGGCTAAGGCGGATCAAGTCGGTACGCAATACGCTGGTCTAGGCATTTACGTCCTTGCTCAGGCCATTATCTTTGCGCCACTGCTGTACATGGCAGCCTACTTCTCAGATCCCAGCGTCATCCCCACAGCAGCAATTCTTACCCTATTGATGTTTGCGGGCCTAACGGCGATCGCCTTCACCACAAAAAAGGATTTCACCTTCTTGGGCGGCATCCTCAAAATTGGTGGGTTTGTGGCACTGGGGCTGATCTTGTGCAGCGTGCTGTTTGGCTTCACCCTGGGCCTATTGTTCTCTGTCGTCATGGTGGCCTTTGCCGCTGCCGCCATCCTCTACGACACCTCCAAAGTCATGCATCACTACTCTACTGGTCAGCATGTGGCCGCGTCTTTGGAGCTGTTTGCCTCGGTGGCGCTGCTGTTCTGGTACATTCTGCGAATCGTGATGTCGCTATCATCGCGCAATTAAGACATCATAGGCTTGGCGAATCGCCCAATAGCGTGCCTGCTTGAAGTCGCAACAGCAAGGCACGCTAAGATTCCGCCACTTGCTTCTCCAGTTCAGGAGCCGCCTGAGCTTCGATGAAGATTCGCTTCACCTCACTGTGGGTCTGACGAATCGTCGCCTCAATGCGGCGCACCGCAGCCTCAATATCATTCGCCGCTAGGGCGTCCTTAAACTCAATGTTCAGCGCCAGCATCACGTCTTTCGGCCCCATGTGAATGGTAATCGGTGGCCCCATGTTGAGCACTGCTTCATCCGACTGCACAATCGCTTTGATGCTCTCACGCGTCGCCTTAGACGCGCTCTCCCCAATCAAAAGGCCCTTCGTTTCCGTCACCAAGGCCGTCGCCACCACCGTGAGCAGCACCCCAATCGCAATGGAGGCGATCGCATCGTATAGGGGATTCCCTAGCGTTTCGCTCAGCCATACCCCTGTAAATGCGATGGCCAATCCCACGAGCGCCGCGGCGTCTTCCACAATGACGATAAAACTGCTGGGATCTTTACTGTCCTGAATGGCACGCCACAGCCCTTTATCGTGCTTGGGATGCCAATTGTTAAACTCCCGAATAGACACAGTGAGGGCGCTGCCTTCAAAAATTGCGGCGGATCCCAATACAACGTAGCTCACCAAGGGATTGCTTGCCGGTTGAGGGTTCTGGAGGCTTTGAATCCCCTCATAGATCGAGATGCCGCCCCCCAATGCAAAGATCAGTACAGCCACCATCAGGGACCAAAAGTACAGCTCTTGCCCATGCCCTAAAGGATGCTGTTCGTCAGGTCCAGCCTCGCTTCTCTTGAGTCCATAGAGCAGCAGCACCTCGTTCACGGAATCCACGACAGAATGGATGCCTTCGGAAAGCATAGCCGAGCTACCGCTAATGGCGGCTCCGACAAATTTGGCAATGCCAATGGCAATATTAGCTGCCATTGCAGCATAAATTGAGCGCTTAGATGAATCGGAATGGGCCATGGGTGTGTGCATTTAACGTGAAAGATGCTGTCACCAACGATGGCGGCAGCAGTCAGCATCTTCTATTATGGGCGATCTCCTGGACCAAACTGCATGTCTCACCTCACGACGATTAGGCGGTCTAGGCTGTCGTCACAGCCCGTAATGACCCCACCGCTGGCGGCGATCGCCCGCAGATGCGCCAAAATTTCTGCAGAAATCACTTCGCCAGGCAGCAGGGCCGGGATGCCGGGGGGATAGGGGGATATGGTAGCTTTGCTGATCCGCCCTACCGCTGCTGAGGCCGATACAGCTTCGCCCTCAGCGAAGAAAGCCTTGCGGGGGGAGCAGCCCAATGTGGGCAGAGGAAGTTCAACTTGGACCGGTATATTTTTACTACTAGATGCCTTATCCACCAACTGCGCAAATCCTATAGTAAGACGCTCAATGTCTGCTGCACAATTACCCAAACTCAGAACAAACGTCAGCGATCGCGACTCTGGCAGTTCTGCTGTGACGCCTTGGGCGTGGAGCCACTCGTCCGCTTCGAAGCCGGTGAGGCCAAGCCCCGACACATCAACGGTAAGGCGAGTCAGATCTAACGCAAAGGGAGCAGCAGCGGTAGGGGTAAGAATTTGCAGTCGGGGCAGCTGCCCCAGCGACTCGCGGGCCATCGCGCTCAGTGCCAGCGTTTCAGACAGCAGCGCGTTTCCTTCCGCTGCCAGCTGCTGTCGGGCCGCATCTAGGGAGGCTAGCAGGAGGTAATTGGGGCTAGTGGACTGGACCAGCTGCAGCGCTTGGGCCAGCCTACTGGTAGAGACGCGATCGCCCTGCCGATGCACCATGGCGCTTTGAGTCAGTGAAGAGAGGGTTTTATGGGTAGACTGTACCGCCACATCGGCTCCAGCCTCCAGCGCTGTGGGTGGTAACGCAGGGTGGGCCACGAAGTGAGCGCCGTGGGCCTCATCTACCAGCAGCGGCACTCCCTGAGCATGGGCTATGTGGGCGATCGCCTCCAGGTCGCTGCAGGTGCCGTAATAGGTGGGGGACACCACCAGAATGGCTTTGGCATCGGGGGCCTGCTTCAATGCTGCTGCGATCGCCTCCGGTGATACTCCCAACGCGAGGTCCCACTGAGGGGAATAGATGGGCGAAACGAACACCGGCAGAGCCCCGGATAAAATTAGCCCCGACACCACTGACTGGTGAATATTGCGCGGCAAGATAATGCGATCGCCTGGATTGCAGGTGGCTAACATCGCGGCAATGACGCCAGCGGTCGATCCATTGGTGAGAAACCAAGTCTCTGCAGCGCCAAATGTCATGGCCGCTAACGCCTGGGCCTCTTTAATAGGACCGTTAGGAGAAAACAGGTTGTCCAGTTCTGGCAGCTCCGGCAGATCCGCAGCAAGGACATTCTTGCCCCACCAAGAGCGTAAAGGGGAACCCGCACCACCCTTGTGGCCTGGCGTATAGAAAGCAGCATGAGACCGGTCACTGGCTTCGCGCAGGGCGCGCAGTAAAGGGATATTGTCCAACGTTGTGTAAGTATTGTGTGGGCATGGTTGTGGCCTTGCAGCAGGCGGCCTATCCGACTCAAACAGATCCCCTCAAAACCACCGGACATTGGGCTGGTACAGCGTAGAATGGGGTACGTTTCTTTTCGCCAGCGCGATCGCTAGAATCAAAGCAACAGGCGAGACCGTGCTGCAATAACAGGGATTAGGCTTCAATGACAGATTATCAGCCGTCTGAATTGTCAGGCGTAGTTTACCGTATCCTCGATGCCAACCTCGACCGAGCCCGTGAGGGACTGAGGATTATTGAAGAGTGGTGTCGGTTTGGCCTCAACGATGTCAGCTTTGCCGGTCAATGCAAAGCCCTACGCCAGGCTTTAGCACAATGGCACAATGCTGAGTTGCGCGCCGCTCGCAGCACCCCTACCGATCCCGGCACTGCTCTCACCCACCCCAATGAGGCGCAGCGTAGCGGACTCAATCAGCTGCTTCAGGCTAATTTTTGCCGCGTCCAGGAAGCGCTGCGGGTTCTAGAAGAATACGGCAAGCTGTACAAACCTGAAATGGCCGCCAGCTGTAAGCAGATGCGGTACGAGGTCTACACCCTGGAGAGTGACCTTCTAGCCCATCAGCGCCATCATAAACTGCAGCGATCGCAGCTGTACCTCGTCACAATGCCCCAAGACAATCTCTTATCAGTTGTTGAGGAGGCGTTGCAAGGGGGCTTGACCTTAGTGCAGTATCGGGACAAGATCGCCGACGATAAGACACGGCTGCACCAAGCCAAGCAGCTGAAGCAGCTATGTCAAGACTATGATGCGCTGTTCCTGGTCAATGACCGAGTAGACCTAGCGCTGGCCGTGGGAGCCGATGGCGTTCACTTGGGCCAGCATGATGTCCCTGTGGCTCTAGCCCGTGAGCTTTTAGGCCCTCATGCCATCGTTGGCAAGTCCACCACAAGTCCGAAGGAAATGGAAGCAGCCCTGCAGGAGGGCGCTGACTACATTGGGGTCGGCCCGGTATATGAAACCCCAACAAAGGCGGGAAAAGCCGCTGCAGGGCTGTCTTACGTCCGCTATGCCCAAGAGAATTCCACCGTCCCGTGGTTCTGCATCGGCGGCATCGACACTGATAATTTAGGCCATGTTTTGGGGGCAGGGGCAACGCGCGTTGCGGTCGTCAGGGCCATCATGCAGGCTGAGCATCCGACCCTGATTACCCAGTACTTTTTGTCGCAGCTGGTTCATGCTCAGACCATGCGCACCCACAAGTAGGGTTTGAGTGACATAGAGTGATGTCGCGATCGCCGCCATTCGCCCCACAAGCTGATCCCGAGGCTGAAGCTCTATCTAGTGAAGAGTTTGGTGCAATTCGCGCCGTCCCTCATCGCGATCTCAACCGCAACGCTGGTTCGGTTGTCCCGCCTGATAAGGGCTCAGCGGTGGCGCTGAGGCCAACACTCCCGTAGCACCCACGCTACCATTGTTCTATATGCTAAAAAATAGCGCTATCACGTTACGCCAAACGATCTAGGATATGACCTCACCCATTAAAGCTGTTCAGTCGCCTTACTACGGCGGAGATGCCGCGTATCGCACCCCACCTCCAGACTTACCGTCTCTTCTTCTCAAAGAGCGAATCGTCTACTTGGGCCTGCCACTGTTTTCATCAGACGACGCTAAGCGCCAGCTTGGGGTAGATGTAACTAAGCTGATTATTGCTCAGCTTCTGTATCTACAGTTTGACAATGCTGAGAAGCCAATCTTTTTCTATATCAACTCTACAGGCACATCCTGGTATACCGGGGATGCCGTAGGGTACGAGACTGAAGCCTTTGCCATCTGCGATACGATTCAGTACATCAAGCCCCCAGTCCATACCATCTGCCTTGGACAAGCCATGGGAACTGCTGCCATGATTCTATCCGCAGGGACTAAGGGATTTCGGGCTAGCCTGCCCCACGCCACGATTGTCTTGAACCAGACCCGCTCAGGCGCTCGGGGACAGGCCACTGATATTCAGATTCGTGCTAAAGAGGTGCTGCAAAATCGCCAGGCCATGCTCGATATTTTCTCGAGTACGACGGGGCAGACCGCAGAAAAGCTACAGAAAGATACAGACCGGATGCTGTACATGACCCCTGAGGAAGCGAAAGATTACGGTATTATCGACCGCGTCCTCGAAAGCACCAAAGAGCTGCCGCAGCCCATTCCGGCTGGCGTCGCTTAGCCTGCGCTTCCCTGACATCAACACCGTCTAAACTTTGATTTGAACTATGGCTGTCGACCGTCCGCTTCGGGTTCCGTATAATCTTCCTGGCAGTCAGCAGTGGCAGTGGATCAACATCTACACCCGCATGAGCCAGGAGCGGATCATTTTTCTCAACCAGCCCATTACAGATGGCTTGGCAAACTCAATCATCTCTACGCTGCTGTACCTCGAATCAGATGATCCGGGTAAGCCAATCTACGTCTACATCAACTCCATCGGAGATCCGGTGAGCGCTGGTTTGGCCTCAGTCACATCAGGGATGTCGTCAGTGATGGCTGGAATGGCCATCTACGATACGTTGCAGCACATCAAGTCAGAGGTCGTCACGATCTGCCTTGGCCAAGCTGTTGGCATGGCTGCAATGCTGCTCTCCTCTGGAACAAAGGGCAAGCGCGCTAGCTTACCCCATGCGACGATCGCCTTTAATCATCCGACGTCGGGTACCCAAGGGCAGGCCAGTGACATCGAAATCAATGCGGCTCAAGTTCTAGCGAAGCAAAACTTAGTGCTTGAGATATTTGCCCAAAACACGGGGCAATCGACAGAAACCCTTGAGCGAGATATGAGCCGGACGTTCTATATGACGCCGCAAGAGGCTAAAGACTACGGCCTAATTGACGAAGTACTCCATCGGTCTAGTTAATGGCTCTCCACCTGACGACACGCATTACTTGTTCTTTAATTTGGTAAAATCTTATGCCTATTGGTGTTCCCAGCGTTCCCTACCGCCTTCCAGGCAGCACCTACGAGCAGTGGATCAGCATCTACGAGCGCCTGTTTCGAGAACGCATTATCTTTCTCGCTGAGGAGGTAGATGACAACATTGCCAACGCCATCGTGGCCTACATGCTGTACCTCGACTCCGAAGATCCGGGCAAGCCCATTTACCTGTACATCAATTCCCCTGGGGGGTCGGTGACGGCAGGCATGGCCATCTACGACACCATTCAGCACATCCGGTCTGAGGTCGTCACAATCTGCGTTGGTCTAGCCGCCTCCATGGGCGCATTTTTGCTGGCGGCGGGCACTCCGGGTAAGCGCCTTGCGTTGCCCCATTCTCGGATTATGATTCACCAGCCCCTCGGCGGCATTGGCCGCAGCCAGGCGACGGATATCGAAATCGAGGCCCGGCAAATTCTTCGCGTGCGGCAAGAGCTTAACGAAATGCTGGCCCAGCATACGGGGCGATCGCTGGAGCAAATCGAAAAGGATACCGATCGGGACTACTTTCTCTCTGCGGCAGAAGCGCAAGAGTATGGTCTAATTGACCAAGTAGTAGAGACCCCGGCAGAAGCCGCCTAACAGCTGTCTTCCCAATGGACTTGGCAACGTGCTACCGACTCTTGGAACTTCCAGAAGGCGCAACCTTTGCTCAAGTCAAGGCGTCCTATCGTCGTTTGGCACGGCGATTTCATCCCGATGTCAGTTCGGCTGACGCCCAGTCTGCGGATCAGTTTATCCAGCTCACGGATGCCTACAAGGCCCTCATAGCGGCGATCGCCAGCGGCCAGTCTCTCGTAGCGGAGACTGGTGCAGCATCGCCACAGACCGCAGGAAGAGCTACCACGGTTCAAGCTCCATCAACCTCGCCCTTGTCCGAAGCTGACTCTAAGCTCAAACGTCACGTCTATAGGCAGCTACAGCAGTGCCTTAAAGAGCAGCGGTTCGCTCGATCGGTGACCCTAGTGGAAGGGTTAGCCCAGCGCTTGCCCAATGACTCGGAAGTGCGGCAGTGGCAGGCGATCGCCTACCAGCGCTGGGCCAGGGCTCTGATTGATGCGGGGCAATCGACAAAGGCAAGACGATACTTGAAAAAAGCTTTGCGCACTGACCCAAGCAATCGAGCGCTGTGGATAGAGGTGAAGCGAGATTTTCGTCGCATCAATGTACTCCAGCACTAGGCGCGTCGCACATATAGCAGTCGCCACATCGGCTAGGACAAAGGTGCGTTCTAGACCTCGCGCGGAGCGCGAGGTCTAGAACATTTCACCGTACTCTATCGCTCAACGGGCGCTATACTGCAGTAAGCCAGATTTATCGCCTTAGGACAATGCTCACATGGCGGGTGCCATCGTGCCATCGGGCAACGTCGTATCTGCCAGCCGACAATCGCTCAGACCAGCGATGTCAACGGCAGCCGCGTTGAGGTTGGCATTCGTAAAGTCTGCCCCCACAAGATTAGCGTTTTCAAAGTTAGCGCAGATCAAACAGGCGCGTTCGAATATAGCGGCTGTGAGCGACGCTCCCTTAAATTCTGCCCCGACCAAGTAAGCACGGTGAAAAGTCGCCCGAGCCAGATTGCTTTCCAAGAAGCTGGCACCGTCTAGATATGCGCTAGAAAAGTTAGCGTTTTCTAAGTTGGCGTTGGCAAAGTTGACGCCTTTGAGAATTGAATTTCTAAAGTCAGCCTGCCTCAAATCTTGACCAGAAAAGTCCCTATTAGAGAGGTTGTGTCCAACATAGCTACGACGATTATTCATGTTGAGTTCCGTGAATACCCGCAGTCGCAATACCGCTATTGGTATTGCGCTAAAAATAGTAAGTAACAATAGTCACAGTAATAAGAGCCCGTGCGAAATGCGTTGCAGCCTGACGATCGCAATATCTAAATGCAGCAGTTGCGGCCTATCACAGATGCACAGTTAGCTGCAGATGCATAGCTCTACCTTAGTCTATGGCGCGTAATGTTTTACACATAGGCATGCGGCTTACGCATCTATTTTGCGTATTTTTTGCATGAATGACGGATAAACCTGCACGAGATTTGCTGTACGGTAGTCCTGAAGGGACTTTGGTAAGTCCGCGCTTCCGGTCGTGGGTGGGGTGAAAGCGCAGCCAGCTGGTTGGCTCGTTTCCTACAATAGGACTTGTTGTCGATAAGCCTTTCCCAACCTAAAGCGTTTCATGCTGCTACCTAGTCACCCATGCCCCGCACCCCCACCCTGCGCTTCGATCGCGGCACCCTGATTATCCATCCCCCACCCAGAGGCAAAGCCTGGATCGACTACGCGACTTGGGACGATCGCGTTGAGCGTTTCCGCATCCCTGCCATCCGCTACAGAGAGCTCGTCGAAACCCTACAGAGCGAAACTACCGCCTTCACCGACAACGCCAAAGCGTTCGAGCCCCTAGCCCTAGCGCCCCAAATCACCATGCCCCCCTACCCCCATCAGCAACAGGCCCTTGACGCTTGGACTGCAGCAGGGCGTCGTGGCGTCGTGGTGTTGCCTACCGCTGCCGGAAAAACCTATCTCGCCCAGATGGCCCTGCAGGCTACCCCCCGCAGTACCC
>JBARYO010000177.1:0-1667 GCA_049647905.1 Elainellaceae cyanobacterium
CGAGTCTGAACCTCAAACAAAGGCGATAAGTGCTTCGCCCACGCTTCGCGATCGCTAAGTTGGGCAGACCTATGGACCAGCGAAACCAGCCGCCAGGAAATAGCCGCCCTCGCCGAGCAGTGGTGCAGCCTTATCAATAGCCGCTCTAGCCCCTTAGCTGGCTGATTATATTGCGTTGGCGCTGTTGCTTGTGACGACACAACCGGCTGAAAGCCGTGAGTTTCGTAGAGAACATGAAAGCCCTTGAGCTGGATATCATCCCCGCTCGACGGTGTATCGGCGAGCAAGCGGCGGACCTGCTGGATTTTTGGGAAGGCGATCGCAGCTTCACCAGTGGGAATAGTGATTGCAGTAAGCTAGGTATAACTCATGACCCACAGGGAGTCCGGCGCTCCACTGTTCAACAGTCTTACCCCTCTCGGCTTCTACGTCCGCGTTTCCACCACCTACTGGAATATCATCACGCAAACCAAGCATCCTATAATGGCCAACCGGTTGAGTGACGTAGAGATATGTTTGAGTACCCCTGACAAAATTCGACGCAGCCGCAGCGACTTCGACGTCTACTTGTTCTACAGGCAAGAACGGGAGGGACGGTGGATCTGCGCCGTCGCTAGACGATTAAATGGTGATGGCTTCCTTATCACAACCTACCCAACCGATACCATCAAAGCAGGAGAGCGCATATGGCAGAAGTAAAAGTCTACTACGACTCTATTGGTGAAACGCTCACTGTTTGGTTCGGCGACCCTCAAGCTGAATACATCTGTGAGGAAACAGCCGCAGAGATTATCTTGATGAAAGATAACGCCGGCCACGTCATTGGCTTCGAAAAGCTCAACTACACCATCTCCGACGGCAGCGTGAAAGTCTCTTTCGAAACCGCAGCCTTAGGCACCTGATAGAGAAGCCGCAGATTTGCCCTAATTTAAGGAGTGGGCTTTTGCTTGGGCTTAAACGTCGAGGCCACATGCAGCTCCTTCAGCTGGATATCATCTACACCCGACGGCGCATCCGTCAGCAAACAGCGAGCCTGCTGCGTCTTCGGAAAGGCGATCGCATCTCGAATCGACTCTTCCCCCGCCAGCAGCATCACCAATCGGTCTAACCCGTAGGCAATGCCGCCGTGGGGCGGGGTGCCGTACTGAAAGGCTTCCAGCAAAAAGCCGAACTTATCGTGCGCCTCTTCCTTCGACATGCCAATGGTTTCAAACACCTGGGCCTGCATATCAGGCTGGTAAATCCGCAAGCTGCCGCCACCGATTTCAAAGCCGTTGAGCACAATATCATAGGCCTGGGCGCGGGCGGTGGTGAGGTCGTCTTTGTCCTCAGGGTAGGGGGCGGTGAAGGGGTGGTGCAGGGCTTCATAGCGCTTTTGGTCTGCGTTCCACTCAAACATAGGGAACTCGGTCACCCACAGCAGGTTCACGGCGTCGGGTGGAATTAGGTTCAGCTCTTTGGCCACCACCTGCCGCAGCCGGTCTAGGGTCTTGTTGGCGGTGGCAGTGCCTGAGGCGGCGAACAGCAGCAGATGTCCCGGCTTAGCGTCGGTGCGCTCTAAGATTGCCTGCTTTTGCTCCTCGCTGAGGTTATCCATAATGGCACCGATGGTGTCGATACCGTTTTCCCGTACGCGAATGAAGGCTAGCCCCTTGGCCCCTGCTGTC
>JBARYO010000178.1:0-1899 GCA_049647905.1 Elainellaceae cyanobacterium
GCACAGAGGTATAGCCCTATAGGCCAGACATTACCTCTCGGGCCGCTGCCAAGGTCTGATCCACCAGCTCATCGGTGTGAGCCAAGGACGTAAAGCCCGCCTCAAACTGTGACGGTGCGAGGTAAACGCCGTGCTCCAGCATGCCGCGATGGAAGCGGCCAAACTTTTCACCGTCCGACTGCTTGGCGTCGTCGTAGTTTTGGACAGGGCCGGGGTTAAAGAAAAAGCCAAACATGGCGCTGATGGAGCCGCCGTAGGCCTCATGGCCCGTCTCTTCAGCCACCTGGAGCATGCCAATGGCTAAGCGCTTTGTGACCTGGTCTAGGTATTCGTAGGCTCCGGGTTTCTGCAGTAGCTCCAAGGTTTTGATGCCAGCAGTCATCGCCAGCGGGTTGCCCGACAGGGTACCGGCCTGGTACATGGGGCCAGCGGGAGCCACCATCTCCATAATGTCCCGTCGTCCGCCGTAGGCCCCTACCGGCAAGCCGCCGCCGATGACCTTACCCAGCGTTGTGAGATCGGGGGTGACGCCAAACTTAGCTTGAGCACCACCATAAGAGATGCGGAATCCAGTCATCACCTCGTCAAATACCAACAGAGCGCCATACTGCTGGGTCAGCTCTCGCAGCCCTTCGAGGAAGCCGGGCTGGGGGGGAATGAAGCCCGAGTTGCCTACGACAGGCTCTAGAATCACACCGGCGATCGCGTCAGGGTTTTCCTCAAACAGGGCCTTGACGGCGTCGAGGTCGTTGTAGGGAGCCGTCAGCGTGTCGCGGGTTGTCGCCTTGGGGACGCCGGGGGAGTCGGGCAGACCCAGGGTTGCCACCCCAGACCCGGCCTTGACCAAAAACATGTCGGCATGGCCGTGGTAGCAGCCTTCGAACTTGATGATTTTGTCCCGTCCGGTGAAAGCCCGCATCAGCCGCAGCACGGCCATGCAAGCTTCGGTGCCAGAATTGACGAAGCGCACCATCTCGATGCTGGGTACGGCGTCAATCACCATTTCCGCCAGCACGTTCTCTAGATAGCAAGGCGCGCCAAAGCTGGTTCCTTTCTCTAGGGCGTCCCGCAGGGCACCTAGCACCTCGGGGTGGGCATGGCCGCAGATGGCCGGTCCCCAAGTCCCCACATAGTCAATATATTCATTACCGTCCACATCCCAGATGTGAGCCCCTTTGACATGGTCAAAGACGATAGGCTGGCCGCCAACGGACTTAAAGGCACGTACCGGGGAGTTAACGCCGCCAGGCATCAGGTTCTGGGCTGCAGCAAAAATCTCTTCTGATTTGGTGGTTTTAATGGGTGTACTGACCAATGGTCTCTCCTTATTATCGCTGTATCTCTTCGCTGGCAGGCGACCGTCTCGAAGGCGTGAACCGCTCAAGCGTCCCAACAATTTAAGGCAACGGAGCTTGTTGGGGCTTGTTGCCCAGCAGTTATTTATTATGCAATCGATCTGAGTAGGGGCTCATGGGGCTTTAGTAAAGCTATAGATTAGGCCCAACAACCATTGGGCGCTGCACTTGAGGGCGATCGCCCTGGGCCAGCGTGAGCTTTCTTAACGAAAATCTGTAATAAATCTACCAATAAGTCTGGAAATTGCTGCGGATTAGACCGTGGGGGGAGGGTGAGGACACGCCAAGGTCGGCATCGCTATTGCCTGGGACGAAGCTGCTTCAAATGGTCTCAGCTCGCCCACTGTAGAGGTTGTTCTCCCCTCTCCACGAGTTTTGTTGCGGGGCGTAGAGGGGGACAAGACTACAAACAGGGACCACTGCTCAGACCCTGGTTCTCCATGCAACTTAGCATTTGCGCCGGTCTTTAGTTTGTTTTTTGTTCTCTTTTTTATATAATTCAGACCCTAAAATCTGAAATAATGCCATTTGAGCGATTCATAGC
>JBARYO010000179.1:0-6339 GCA_049647905.1 Elainellaceae cyanobacterium
GGTCAAGGTAGCGATCGGATCGGTGGTCAGAGCGATCGCTATTGTTGGCACTATCAACGGTCTCCTCAAGCTGAGTTGCCCAAGATATTAAAAGCTGACACAGCTTTTGTGTCAAAAAGGGCTGGCCACTCGTCCAAAACAGGATGGTCTGCAGGGCTGCATCAGCATCGGGGACCATCTTCCGTAGCCCCATCAACAGCGGCTGCACCTCAGTCCAGCTAAATCCCTTTAAATAAATAGCTCGTCCCAACTCAAACGGCGCATGGGACGGGTCTGCGACAAGCTCGGCTGGGGTGGTGACCCCTAGCATCGCAAAGGTCAATCGCCGATACTCCACTGCTTCCACTCGGCGCTCGTAGCACGAGCGGATTAACTCAAAGAATTTCTCGACAGGGAATGGGAGTCCCAGGACGCTGTCGATCTCGTCTAAAAATATCGCTATTGGCTGCTGGATATGGACGAGAAGAACAGTCTTAATAAAGTCATCCAAACGCTGAATTGGCGACAGATGGGTGCGATCGCGCCACCAGGGCGAGAGCTGAACAGGTAGCTCAAAGCTGTTAATCAGACACCGTACCAGAGTGGCGTACCACTGATCAGCCGTCAGCCCATAGCTTCCCACCGCAGTCAAATCAACGACGCCACAGACGACGCCAGCCTGGCCAAGTCGCTGAGTTGCTTTGACTCGGAGCGACGACTTGCCCATTTGACGGGTCGTAAACACATAGCAGAACTCACGCGCCACCAGCGCGTTATAGAGTTCGTGGTCAGCTTGACGATAAACGTAACTGGGGGCATCTACCGGCAGGCTCCCGCCAACTTGATAGGGGCCTAAGGGCCAATTGAGAATATCATCCGGCATCGGTTATGGGTGTGTTTGATCGACCGTTTGCAGCAGCCTCTGCAGAGGAATGGGCTGCAGTGGTAGTGCCGTCAGGGCTAGCAACAACAGAGCGATTTGACAGTTGCTGATAGAAAAAGTCTTGATACAGCTGGCAGCTTGGCTCTGCGCCGTGAGACGTTGACGTGACAAACCCCATGTTATGGAGGTCAGAGGCTATACGATAGTTGAGCGCAACAGGGCAGTTGGAATGAATAACCTGAGCATAGGCCTCTCGCAAATCAGGATGACGCTGGAGGCGGATCCACTGCTGGTTGAGGTGATCGTGGTAAACACTGGTCTCTCCTGTAAGCCCCGACTTCAGCAATCTGCTCAAGCTAATATCACCGTGGGCGAGGTGGTAAAACGCTAGTCGAAGCCGATAGGGATTGCCGCCTAGGTAGGCCAGTAGTGCGCGCAGGTGTTCGTTATTATTGTCCTGCAGCCACTCTAACCCGTGGCGTTGAGCAAGATACTGGAGATGAGACAGCTCAAAATTCGGCAGCTTTATCGACAGACCCACGTTAAAGGGGGACTGATGCATAGTAAGGGGCAAAACAGCATCGGCTGAGTGAACCACAATCAGACGCAGATTCTCCCACAGCTTGCTGCCAGAAATGCCATAGCGCGATCGCTCGTACCACGCCCGCAGCAGCCCTAGGAAGTTAGCCGCAACCATCGGATAGTCAAACAGAATGTCGACATCGTCTAAGGCTATGACCAGAGGCGACTGGATTTCCGGCAGCAGATAGTGCTCTAAGTAATCTGTACTATTGGCCAGAGGGCTACAGATATCGTCTCGGTACTGGCCAAAGCGGTTGGGGAGGTTGAGCTGTCGGGTCACCGTAGTGCAAAAGCAGCTCAAAAATGCATCAATGTTTTCAAGAGATTCCAGACCAATCTGACGCATGTTGAGGGCAACAGTGGCAAAGTCAGACTGCTGAGCATGGTTGAGCAGTCGGGCCATTAGCGAGGTTTTACCCGACTGCTTAACGCCCTTGATGCGCAGCAGCGCGCCCGGCTGGTGAATTGCGGCATAGCAGCGTGACTCAATTGCCGTCCGCTCGACATATAGCGTGGATCCTAAAGGCACCTGTCCCACCGGAAGCTCTAGTTCCACAGCCTGCAAAGGGGGCTGCCACAGATGCCCATTATCATATCCAGGAGACGGGACTGCGGAATCGGGCTGGCTACGGGGTTGATAGAGCCTAGGCGCTCCCACTGGGCTGCGGGATGTACCCTGGGCGCGCGCATTGTGGTGCTTGAAGCTGATTCGCAAGTTACTCTTGGTCACTTTCCTTCCGATGACCTGGGAAAGCGATTGCCAGAGCTGAGATCCGGTAATCCGGATGTAGTCTGTCGTATAGCTGGATCCCTCTGCCATCTCTTGATAGGTTCGCCCTAGCCAGGTTTGCTTGAACACAAGCTCCTGTACCGGCGTTAGCTGTCGGGGCGCGAGCAGAGTGTCTACGAGGATAACAGCGTCTTCGAGATCGGAGACTTGCTCTGGGTCGATCGCTTTATTGATCATATGAACGTAGAAACATTTGGATGTGGGAACGTGACGGCATACTCTAGCTCAGACGATATGGGCATTGACGCCAAAACCGCAGCTCTTGCACGTACACAGGCTGAGCTGGAAGTGCAGGCTGGTCGCCTCTTGCCTACAATGGGTAATCGCTATTACGCAGGCAATGGTTAGCGCTATTCATACCGTAGTCAACGTTTGAACTATCCCAAGGTATATCCTCAAAGATACCTTTTTTTAAGTAGCTTAACCTAAAAATAATCATTAAATAACTGTTTTATAACAAATCGATTGCCAACTCTTAATACTTATCCGATAGGTTATGTCTTGGCCTGCGTAAGAGCAGGTCTGTTGATTATGCGGTCTAGTACCCTAGAGATGAAGTTATGTTATTGAATAAAGGTGTCAACGTCAGCAACCGTGCCGTGCTTACGCTGGGTGCGATCGCGGCAACAGCAGCTACGATCAGCGCATATGCCGTTCCTGCTTTTGCACAGGATGCAATCGTGCAGGTCGACGGGTCCAGCACTGTATTTCCCATTACTGAAGCCATGGCGGAAGAGTTTCAAGCTGAGAACCCTGGCACTGCGGTTGTTGTTGGTGTGTCCGGTACCGGCGGCGGTTTTAAGAAGTTCTGCGCTGGTGAAACTGATATCTCTGGTGCGTCTCGCCCTATTAAAGATAGTGAAGTAGAGCTTTGTGCTGAAAACGGCATCAGCTTTATTGAGGTTCCTGTTGCCTATGACGCGCTGACCGTTGTAATCAACAGTGACAACAGCTGGGCCAACACGATGACCACCGAGCAGCTGCGCACTATATGGGAAGCCGGTGCTGAAGGTGAGATCACAAACTGGAATCAGATTGACGCTAGCTTTCCTGACGAAGATCTCGCCCTCTATGCGCCTGGCACTGACTCCGGCACCTTTGACTATTTCAACGAAGCTATCCTAGAAGATGATGCTGGTGAGGAACTGGGTCACCGGGGTGACTACACCGCAAGTGAAGATGACAACATTCTTGTTCTTGGCGTTCAAGGTGCGACGGGCGGTATTGCCTACTTCGGTTTGGCTTACTATCTAGAGAACCAGGACACGTTGACATCTGTCGGCATTGACAGCGGTGACGGTCCTGTCTTCCCATCGGCTGAGACCGTGGAGAACGGAACCTACACGCCTCTATCCCGCCCCATTTTCATCTACGTCCGTGAAGATTCTCTGGAGAAACCTGAAGTTGCCCGTTTTGTTGACTTCTATCTAGCTCAAGAGAATATCGATACCCTGGTCCCTGAGGTAGGCTACGTTCCCCTACCAGACGCGATGTATGACGAAGGACGCGCTAGCGTTCAATAGCGATAGATCTCTAGATCGCCAACGACAAACCTCTAATACTGTCATAGTTGCTGTGGCCTAGCTCACAGCAACTGAGCTATCTCTCCTCAAAACTCCTTATGGCCTGCAGGCGCTACGGGCGGGCTACGCGTCATGGAGAACTTTTGAGGGGATTACTCCGCAGCAATGATGGGGTTAGCGTAGTTTGATCACGGTTAGTTCCTCGACTCTACAGGCTTGCCGTCGCGCCAAGCCCCTCGTCCCTAGAACTCATGACCAAGACTCGCTCTCAATCTCAATCCCTGTGGCAGCGGGTACTATTTCACCCGATGCTCTACGCATCCGTCCTGCTGCATGGGCTATTCTTCGCCATTCCGGGGTCATCAGAAGAAGAGATCCCAGAAGAGCTAGAGGAGCAGGAAATCGAAATTACCATGCTGTCACCCATTGTGGAGGCAGAACCGGAACTGGAGCCCATGCCGCTCGAGCCACCACAACAGGCCGCTACACCACAACCCCAACCCGCTCCGGCACCCCAGCAGCAGGCTCCTCCACCCAAGCCAGCGCCGGAGCCCGAACAACCAGAAGCGCCGCCAGCTGCGGAACCGGAACCCGCGCCGCCAGCCTATGACCCTTCAGGCGATCGCCAAGCCATTTCCAGCAGCTTGACCAACATACAGGGCTACCTTGCCGCTCGAGCCGCCCAGCTGCCGCTGTTTTTAAATTCCTCGGCTCAGAGCTTGTTTTTAGAGAACGATACCCCAAGGAGCGGTATCGAAGGCTTCGCTGTCCTCAACGACATCAAGCTAGAGGGCGGCGGCGGCGTGGCTACTACATTTGACCCCGAGACCCACATCCCGACCCAAGAGGGCATGATTATTAGCCGGTTGATTGGCCAAGATTACGGTGGTGGCCCAGTTTACGAAATCAAAACCCCTGAGGGGGAGCCTGTGTTCTATGCCAACGCTGTGCCCTCAAAATCAGGCGGATCCTCTACGGTGCTGTTTCTCTGGACCCATAACCCCAGTACCCCGACGAGCAATTCTGGGGGATGAGTGATGGCGCGGCACGGCAGCTAACACCGATGTTATGCTCAGCGTATGCTGACTCTCTATCCCGAAATCGAACCCTATGATACTGGTATGCTGCCGGTATCAGAGCGCCACACCCTTTACTATGAACAAGCCGGCAACCCTAAGGGTAAGCCAGTTGTCTTCCTCCACGGTGGGCCAGGGGGTGGCAGCAATTCTAGCTACCGACGCTATTTTGATCCCAAGCGCTGGCGGGTGATTTTGTTTGACCAGCGCGGCTGTGGCCGCAGCACGCCCCACGCAAGCTTAGAGGAAAACACCACCTGGCATCTGGTCGCCGATATTGAAGCGCTGCGATCGCACTTAGGTATTGAGAAATGGGCTGTATTCGGCGGCTCCTGGGGCAGCACCTTAGCACTGGCCTATAGCCAAACCCATCCCGCCGCCTGCACCGAACTGATGCTGCGGGGTATCTTTATGCTGCGGGCCAAGGAAATTCAGTGGTTCTATCAAGAGGGCGCAAGCTATATCTTTCCAGACGCGTGGGAAGACTACCTCCGCCCAATTCCACCCGATGAGCGGGGTGATCTCGTCAGCGCGTACCACAAGCGCCTGACGTCAAACGATACTGCAGTGCGCCAAGCCGCAGCTGAAGCCTGGTCGGTATGGGAGGCCAGCACAAGCCGCCTCATTCCCTCTCCTAATGCCAAGGCCCGATTTGCCAGAGGTCGATTTGCTGAAGCTTTCGCCCGAATTGAGTGCCACTATTTCGTCAATCGGGGCTTTCTTGAGCGAGAAGATCAGCTGCTGGTAAATGTCCATCACATCCGCCACATCCCCTGCGTCATTGTCCAAGGACGCTATGACGTGGTGTGTCCCATGGCAACAGCCTGGGAGCTGCACAAAGCCTGGCCGGAAGCCAAGTTTATCGTCGTCCCGGATGCAGGACATTCAGCAGCCGAACCGGGAATTATTGATGCCTTGGTAGGAGCCAGCGATAGGCTGGCTTAATGGGCGATCTTAGGCAAAAGCCACTCAAATTGAGCGTTGCCCTAATAATATGTTGGCTAAAAATCACCATCGGCGGCGCGAGACTTGGCCTTGGCTTTCGCCTTGGCGGCGCTCTTCTTCAGCGCCTGCAGACGCGATTCATAGGCCTTGCGCTGCTTTTTCTTTGGCGTTTGCTCAATCAAGAATTTCAGGGCACTGCCTAAGCTTTTGTAAGCGTTGGGCAGCGTGTAGCCAAAGCGGGTCGCCAACGCGATCGCTTTATCATCGGCGGTGATCGCCTCGTCCAACGCTTTGTAGGCATTATTGCGCTTATAAAGCCGCCAGCCCGACACGCTACACAGCGATAGCGCCAGCAGCAGCAGCAGGCCATCTTGAACCCACAGCTCCCCCACTGCGCCACCGAGACCAATGGCCAGCGCTGCCATTTCCCAACCATCCCGAGGGATGGTGTCATTTTGAATCCGGGCTACTTCGTGCCAGAACAGCAGGTTACGCTGATCTAGGGCCAGCTGCTCCCACCGCACCAGATCAAGCTGAATCTCAACTTGATCGCGACTTAAC
>JBARYO010000180.1:0-7643 GCA_049647905.1 Elainellaceae cyanobacterium
CCCTTGATAAACTTGAAGCGTTCGCCAGCTTCTACGGGCCAGATTTCTATCAGCTCCCGCGCAATACCGAGCAGATTACTCTGACCAGAACGACCTGGCGCATTCCCAATGAAGTGCCATTTGCAGAGGCTGGACTCGTGCCCCTGTGGGCAGGGCATGAGATCGCGTGGCAAATGGCGTAAAGCTATTGTGCTGCATCTACAGCTCAGCCCGAGAATAGATCGCTAAAGTTAGCTGAACCTTTATCCTACTGCTGGGCAACCGCCACCTCAAGATCACGCTTAACGGCGATGTGGTCAACGCTTATAGGGTCTTGAGAATGGCTGCGCTGCAGTGACGAGAAAAATCACTCTTCTCTCAATTGCGCCCGCAGTTGAGTCAGGGCCTCAGATGAGCTGAATGTTGCCAAAGCCTTCGCTGAGTCAAGATGCTCACCACAAAACCATTCAAGACCATGGGGGTGACCAACCTTGCGTTTGGGGAGAGGTGCAAAGTCCGCGAATCGAACGAGCCCTCCATCTTTTATTGAAAATCGTTTGGCGCAAACTCTACAAATTGGTGGTTTCATTCAATTTCTAAGCCATTTGCCCAGTTGCGAGCCAAATTTGAGCGTTCACTGGGGTTTGAGCCTGGGCAAGCATGTCCTTCAGCTGTTCCCCTTCCAGGACATCATCTGCCAAGAGCGTCTGAGCCATGGACTCTAGCAGACCATTGTTGAGCTTGAGGATGGCGATCGCCATATCGTGGGCGTGGTGGATGGACTGCTTCACCACCCGATCGATCTCGGCGGCAACTTCACCCCCCATAGGACGACGGGTGCTGCCACTCTCTAAGAACTGCGACTGGCTTTTCTCAAAGGCAATAGGGCCAAGGCCGGGGGCCATACCATATTGCGTTACGGCTCTTTCTGCCAAATCCGTCGCTTTTTGAATGTCGTCGCTAGCGCCAGACGACACCTTGCCAAACGCCACTTCCTCCGCCGAGCGCCCGCCCAAGAGGGTGGCAAGCTGGCCCCGCAGTTCGTCCTCCAACATCAAAAAGCGATCGTCTTCGGGGGTCTGCATCGTATAGCCCAAGGCTCCCCTGCCCCGAGGAACAATGGAAATTTTTGAGACCTTAGCGCCTCCAGGCATGAGGGAACCGACAATGGCATGGCCCACTTCGTGATACGCCACGGTTTTGCGCTCTGTGGGAGAGAGAATGCGCGATCGCTTTTCTAGCCCTGCCACCACGCGCTCAATGGCCTCTCTCACATCGGCCATCATCACCGCCTCTCGGTTGTGTCGTGCCGCCAGCAGCGCTGCCTCATTGATTAGGTTAGCCAAATCTGCGCCGGCAAAGCCTGAGGTTTGAGCGGCGATCGCCTCCAAATCCACATCCCCTCCCATCAGCACGTGACGAGAATGCACCTCTAAAATCTCTAGACGGCCGCTTTTATCAGGACGATCTACCAAGACCTGGCGGTCAAAGCGTCCCGCCCGCTTGAGGGCAGGGTCCAGAATTTCAGGGCGGTTGGTTGCGGCAATTAGGATGACGCCTTCATTACCGTCAAACCCGTCCATCTCCGTTAGCAGCTGGTTCAAGGTCTGCTCTCGCTCGTCATTTCCGCCTTGGGGGTTGCCGCCCCGAGACTTTCCAATGGCGTCTAGCTCATCGATAAAGACAATGCAGGGGGCCTGTCGTTTGGCTTTGTTGAACAGATCCCGCACGCGCGATGCGCCCACGCCCACATAGAGCTCCACAAATTCCGACGCCGCCATGTTCAAAAAGGGAACATTGGCCTCTCCGGCAACCGCTTTTGCCAACAGGGTTTTACCTGTTCCTGGAGGCCCCACAAGCAGAACCCCTTTCGGCATTTTTGCCCCAATCTTGCGGTATTTGTCCCCATCTTTAAGGAAGCCAACCACTTCTTGGAGTTCCTGTTTGGCCTCATCGACACCGGCAACATCGGCGAACGTAATCCGCTTGCTGCTGCCTTTGCCAGAGCTATAGGTTCTTGCCTTGCTTTTGCCAGCCGTCACGCCACCCATACCGGCTCCTATTCCACCGGCATTTTCTCGCATTAGCCAAGCTGCCCCTAATAGCGCCCCTGTGGACAGCAGTCCCAGCAGCCCTGTAATCATCCCAAGGTCGGCACTCGGCGTTGAATTTTCAACGCCATGGGTCCGGAGCATGGCGGGAATGTCATCAGTGTTGCCCGCCGGTTTAACGGTGTATAAGCGCTTGGACCCGAAGGCAGGCTTGAGGCGATAGTCAATTCGATGGGGCCTGAGGGTCACCTGCAGCACTTCTTGGCTGCTGACCTGTTCAACAAACGTGCTGTAGGCTGCGTGGGAGGTGGTTGCCGTCTTCATGCTGGTTTGGTGTCTCTTTGGGTAATGCTCGTTGAAAGACATGACGCAGTGAACTAATCACGAAATCAGTCTTCCACTGCATGCTCGAACGTCTCAATAATCCGATTATGTAAGACTAGTTTTTAGGCCAACAGACGGGATTACCCTACTCAATGCGGTATTCAAGGCAAAAGAAAAATCGTAAAATACGGCTCCTACAACCTACTGCTTCGGGTTTCCGAATTGCTTCTAGAGATTTGTTTTCTACCTTATTTCTGGATTTGATGATCGGCAATAGCGCCATAGCCAGCCCTTATGAGTAAGTTTTGAAATTGCTGCTTTACGCCATGCGCTCAAAACGTCATCCTTAAAGCAGGAGTTGGAATATCTACAGGTTCAGAGCAGCGCAGAAAAATCAAACGGCGTTGTACCGCTACACAATCTTGAATTTCTTTATATTCTAACTGGATCATGAGCTATGAAAAAGCTTCAAGAGCCCGTCGAAGAGGGCTGGAGTATTCACGTTTACGACTGCAAGCGACATTTACTCTGTACATTGGAACCCTCCCATGGCTGGGTTTTCGTCTTCGGCTGCCTGTTTGGCCTCCTCGTGGCGATCGCCTGGGGCAATCTTGCCAGTCATTCTCAGACTGCTGAACCAACAGGCTCATCCGAAGTCCCTCAATTTCAGGTGGATTAGTCGGCGAGAATAGACAAACTGACTCTGGTTCAACAGAGCAAATGCGATCGCGGAGGGCTGTTCCCCGCAGATCGAGCCAGGTCGTGCTCATCGGGCGTTACAACGAGGGTCTATTGAGGGAGAGCCAGGTGAGCTGACTGAAAGATGTCGATGGCCTGATGGCAACAAGATTTGGCTTATGGCTAGACCCGGCATATTTACCAACCCAAAGGCTATGGCTAATAGTGTGGCGCTCCGGTGGGATGGACTGAAGACTGCTGCACCAAGCGTCTTTGGGACAAAGTTCTACATTCTGAGCAGCTTGCAACTGTAAAGCTATATGAACTCGCGGTATGTCTTGCACCTTCAGCTATAGGCAAAACTTATCCTTTGGATTTGATATTACGTCCCCAATCGCGCAAATTCTGACGGATTTTACTATAGACTTAGTTCCATGGAGAACTGAGCTTGAATAGACTCAACTCTATGGAAGGCGATAAAGGGCTGCGAAGTCCTTCGCTTCAAATCGGCTATATCATCGTTGCTTTCGATCAACCGTTAATCGGGCAACACCAGGGTTTGAAGCTATAGCGCCGCGTTTCGATTACTTAAAACTGTTTAACTCATCAACATGTCACCACGCTGCAGGTTCTGAAGGCGTGGCAGGAGGTTCTTATGACAAAATTCTCTGGCTTTCGCCAGAATTTTCTGTACTTAGCAGGTGCTTCAGCGGCGAGCTCTGTGCGAGGCTACACCGAGCTCTTTGACGGAGCGCACGGTAGACCTGAGCCCATAGCTGTTTAGCGGTTACTAGTTTTTCGGGGAAAGATGCATTCCAACTCCTAAAGCTGTGCAAAATCTTTCCCCTTTTCTCTTTACCATTCACAACGTATTTAGGAGATATTTCATGACAACAGGCCAGTCCGTCCAGCGACGCGGCTTAAACATCCGGTCCCAGACCAGCTCGTTCCTCAGGATTGAGAACGTCAGCAACGTTTGTCCCGCGCGCGACAGATCTTACACGGGTCTAGAAAATGTTGACTTGCCCGTCAGCGCCGCGTGAAGCCAGCTATCTAGGACTCAATGTTACGCTTGCCCGCCATCCTGACCCCTAATACTCACACCTGATTAAGGAGGAATTACAACATGGATTTTTTGTCTGATTTTTTGGTGCGCTTCCTGGCGCAGCTACAGTCCCCAACCCTAGGCTTTCTAATTGGGGGTATAGTCGTTGCCTCCCTCGGTAGCCGACTATCAATTCCAGATGCGGCCTATAAGTTCATCGTCTTCATGCTGCTCATGAAAGTCGGTCTGACTGGTGGGCAGGGGATCCGCGAATCCAATCTGTCGGAGATATTGCTGCCTGCGGCGTTTGCCGTGGCAATAGGGATCTTGATCGTGTTCATCGGGCGCTACACGTTGTGTAAGCTGCCGAAGGTCAAAACCGAGGATGGCATTGCGACTGCGGGCTTGTTCGGAGCCGTGAGTGGCTCTACCCTCGCTGCCGCCCTAACGCTAATGGACGGGCAAGGCATCACATACGAGCCTTGGGCCGCTGCACTCTATCCTTTTATGGACATCCCAGCGCTTGTAACTGCGATCGTCTTGGCCAGCATTCATACCACCAAGCAGCGCAACGAGGCTCTCCGCAACGAGGAGTCTTTCAGCAAGCAGGCGGTTGCCGCAGGCAATTATCCCAGCAGCAGGCAGGAGTATCTTAGCCAGCAGCGCGGTACCGCGAACGATCGGGTCGAGATATGGCCCATCGTCAAGGAAAGCCTTCAGGGTTCTGCTCTATCGGCACTGCTGCTCGGCCTCGCTTTAGGCCTGCTAACTCAGCCAGAAAGTGTGTATGAGAGCTTCTATAGTCCTCTCTTCCGCGGCCTGCTCTCGGTACTGATGCTGGTCATGGGTATGGAGGCCGCTGCAAGGCTTCAAGAGCTGCGCAAGGTGGCACAGTGGTACGCCGTATATGCCTTCGTGGCGCCGCTGCTGCATGGGTTCATCGCCTTCGGTCTCGGTATGGTTGCCCACTACGTCACGGGATTCAGCCTTGGCGGCGTCGTGCTCCTGGCCGTCATTGCTGCCTCCAGTTCAGACATCTCAGGGCCGCCCACTCTGCGGGCCGGTATCCCGTCGGCTAACCCCTCCGCCTACATCGGCTCGTCCACAGCCATCGGCACACCAGTTGCGATCGCCTTGGGAATACCGATCTTCATGGGGCTTGCCCAAGCGCTGGGTGGCTGATCCCAAACGGGCCTTGGTCTGCCGGTGCTCCGTTGGCCCGGCGACCAGCGCGGCAGCCCAAAGAGGCAGACAAGACATCGCGATATCGCACAGTGCTGCCGTTTTCCTGAGTTCCTATGTACAGCAAATGTACTGACGCGTTAGGACATTTGCGCACCCAGTTGCCTACGAAACGTTAAGGTTTCGAGCCGTATACATTGTCCCAAGCAACTGGGCCAACACAATAGTTCAATAAACACACATATCAAGAGGTAGTTAACATGGCCAAGCCAGCCACCAAGCTCGTCATCGTCACGGAAAAATTGCTGATGAAAAAGATCGCCAAGATCATCGATGGAGCCGGGGCGACCGGCTATACGGTGGTGGAAGCTGGCGGTAAAGGCAGTCGCAACGTGCGCTCGTCGGGACAACCCGCCGTTTCCGACACCCAGGCGAATATAAAGATCGAGGTGCTCACCGACACTCGGGATATGGCTATGGAGATTTCGGATAAGGTCGCAGCGCAGTTTTTCGACGATTATTCAGGCATCGTCTATCTCTGTGAGGCAGAAGTACTAAGCGCGCACAAATTCTGTGGGCCAGACGGCTGTTGAATCAAGACGACGCAGACCTAAAAAGCCGGGGCATGCCCCCGGCTTTTTGA
Organism: Elainellaceae cyanobacterium; assembly: GCA_049647905.1. Lineage (GTDB taxonomy): Bacteria > Cyanobacteriota > Cyanobacteriia > CAKZMO01 > CAKZMO01 > JBCCAG01. Next base: position 5,903 of record JBARYO010000180.1, read on the forward strand.
TGGCCGTGTTTCGTGTCCCAAGTGTGGCGTGGCCGAGCAGGTTCAATACCATCGAAGCAATGTTAGCGAGGCCAGGACGCGCTAGGTCCCGTCTCATTGAGCCGCAAAACGCTTGCATCAACGGTGTGACGTTGTGTGCCCGCCTACATGCGTTTGTTAAATTTTTAGTACGCACCCTGTGAATAGGTCAATTCCAGCACTCCTATCTATAGCGCATAGGCTTCAATCGCCTATTTCATAGGCCATTCGCATCCGCTAACCGCTCAGAAAGCGATCGCTTTTCATAGAGTTAAGATCTCAGTACGGGGACAAAAGTTGTAGTGCCTGATTGAACTCAGAGCGTCGAAGGGAGAGATCGCAAAAGGTGCGCCGCAGAAAGTCACAGCCATAGCGGAACAGGCTCTTGGCCCTACGCTGATGAGTTTTCAGCGGAATCGGGTGCTGCTGGTGTTGCCAGAGCCCTGTCAGCATGGCCCAACAGAAGGCCAAGGCCAGCAGCGCTATCAACTTGCTGAGGCGCTCGGCGTGGCGAAAATGGGTAGATTCGAGGTTAAATCCTCTGGTTTTTAGAGCGGCGAACAACGTCTCAATGCCCCATCTCAAGCGGTAATCTGCCAGGGCGCTCTGAGGGCGGCGGTCTGCGGCTAAAATCAGGAGTTCGCCATCCTCCAGGCGGGTGGCAACGACGTATACTCGGCGGCCCCACACCCAACGCTTGCCCGAGAGCACTCGCTGCTCGCCTACCTTTAGATTGGCAAAAACTCGCTCGCCCTTCTGTCGACGTTTGCCCGAGCGAGAGCTGATACAGTCGCTGTGGCGCAGCCGGAGCCGGAAGGGCATGGCGTCAGGCAACAGCAAAAAGCTACACCACTCCTTGCCCACAAACTCTCGGTCGCCTGTCAAACAGTGAATCTGAGCATCGGGGAACAGACGCTCGAAGCGCTCAACCAAATCCATCCGCTCGCCACTGTTACTGTTGCCTCGTTTATCGAGCATCGTCCACATCACGGGAAAGGCGACTCCCTCATGGACAATGCCCAGCATCAGGATATTGAAATTGACGGTGCCGAAGCTCCAATTGGTGCGGTCTAAACTCAACGTCCAGGGCTGCGGGATCTGACTCCAACTCACCACGGCTTGCGCAATGACATCGAAATCCACGGTAAAGCCTCGGAAAAAGCGGGTCAGACGTTTGTGGCTCGATGCACTCTGAGCCTGATTGGCAAAGACAGAGGCCAGCTTATCCAAGTTGACGGTTTCCACTCGAAACAAAGCGACCAGGAAGAGCGCCACGAAGCTCAGTCGGGCTCCATGCCAGGGTAGGTGAGCTCGCAGCGCTGCTTGAATTCGGGTAATCTCGTTCATGAGGAGGCTGTTGCTAGGGGTGTGGTAATTTCTAGCTCACCTCCTCACCCCCCGCCTTGTCAAACTTCTTCTAGCTCTAGCTTTCTGCTCTCCTCATTATTTTTTGTCCCTGTACCTTGAGTTAAGATATACTAATTACCGCTATCTGAAAAGCTCTTCGCTCGTTCCGCTAACTTCACTCGTTTGAGCGGAGCTTAGCTCGACTTTATCCATTTGAGCCGATGGGACGGTAGGTAGAACAATGGAGATGACGCTGCTGGCTTAGTCTTGATGGACCTAACAAATCTGATGGTGCTGTTCCGCCCCTTGTTCTCTGCGCCGGTATGGCACTCGGCAATGGTGCTGGTAGAAGGTGCGATTCTAGCACCAGGCAAAC
>JBARYO010000181.1:0-2584 GCA_049647905.1 Elainellaceae cyanobacterium
GCCTGGTGTCATCTCAGCCGCTTTTTCCTCCAGCGCCCCAATCTCCGAATTGGTCATCATGGGCGGAAGATGCTGGCTCAGCGCTGGCGGCAGCTGTTGTAAAGCGGCAAGCGCCTCTCGTGCTGTGGGGTATCGCGTCCGAAAGTCGTATCGCACCATTGTATCGATGATAGCGATGAGGGCAGCTGTAGCCCTAGGGACATGGTAGTGCCAGTCAATCTCACCCGTAACATTGTTGTAGGCAAGGTTTGCCATAGGCTGCCCCGTGAGGGCCTGAATTCCCATAATGCCGACGGCATAGATGTCGCTGCTAAACCGAGGCTGGCCAGCAAGCTGCTCACTGGGCATGTAGCCCTGGGTGCCCACTGCAACGGTGGGGTTTGGCCCAGAGGCCACGCTGATGAGCTGGGTGCCCACCCGCTTCACCGCGCCGAAGTCAATTAAGACGATGCGATCGTCTTGCTGCCTGCGAATCAGGTTAGACGGCTTCAGGTCTCGGTGAATCACCCGATGGTCATGGACAAAGGTCAGCGTTCCCAGTACATCCCCCAAAAAGGCAACGACGTTTGCCTCGTTCCAGGGTCGTCTACTGTCGAATTCCGTGGTCAACGAGCTTCCATCAATCAGCTCTTGAGCCAGGTAAAATTCTCCCCCATCCTCAAAGTGGGCCAGCAGTCGGGGAATTTGCGGGTGAGCACCAAGCTGATAGAGCGCACGGGCTTCGGTGTCGAACAGCCGTCGGGCAACTTGAAGATTTTGAGCGCCGCGATCGTGGGGTTTGAGCTGTTTGATGACGCACTGAGGACGTCCTGGGAGATGTAGGTCTTGGGCCAGAAATGTTTGGCCAAACCCACCTTCCCCAAGCTGCTTGGTGATGGTGTAACGACCACCCAAAGCCCGCGTTGGGTCGGACTGGCCAGGTTCTGACGGCCCTGGACCTGACCGAAAAGACTTGAGAAAGTTTAGCGCCATGTCTGCTATTGTATAGCACGTCCATGGGACCATCCTTTAGGAAAAGCGCCGTATCCCCCAGGGCGAAAGCGCTACAGCACCCGCCCCGATGCCCCACGCTTTAGGTATCGCCCCATCCCGGCGTGGCCCATCCACTCCTCTCCATCCACAATGCATTCCCCCCGCAAAAACACCTTCTGCACCTTGCCCTGTACCTCTCGCCCTTCAAACAGGGAGTAATCTACGTTGGAGTGGTGGGTGCTGGCGCTGAGGGTATAGCGCTGGTTGGGGTCGAATAGCACCAGGTCTGCGTCGCTGCCCACGGCAATGGTGCCCTTTTGAGGAAAGAGGCCAAACATCTTGGCGGGGGCGGTGGAAGTGAGCTGCACAAAGCGATTGAGCGTAATGCGCCCCTCTTGGACACCGCCGTCGTAGAGCAGCGGCAGACGAAACTCGACGCCGGGAGCCCCGTTAGGGATTTTGTTGAAGTTATCGCGGCCATACTGCTTCGACTTCAGCAGGCCGAGGGGATTTTCGTTGAAGCAAAAGGGGCAGTGGTCCGTGGAGACAATCTGCAGATCGTCAAACCGCAGGCCGCGCCAGAGGGCCTGTTGGCACTTGTGGTCCCGCAAGGGGGGCGTCATCACGTATTTGGCGCTCTCGAAGTCGGGGCGGTCGTATTCGGACTGGTCCAAAAACAGATAATGGGGGCAGGTCTCCGCAAAGGCAGGGATGCCGCGATCGCGAGCCTCCACCACCGCGTCTAGGGCCTCCTTGGCCGACAGGTGCACAATATACACCGGCACCTCCGCCAGCTCCGCGATGCGAATCACCCGGTGGGTGGCCTCCCCTTCCATGAGCTGGGGGCGGGTAAGCTGGTGATATTTAGGGGAGGTGTGGCCCGCCTCTAGCGCCTCCTCAATCATCGCCTGAATCACGATGCCGTTTTCCGCATGCAGGTTCACCATGCCGCCGTGGTCGCTCACCTTGCGCATAGTGCGGTAGATGTCGGCGTCGTCTACCATCATCACGCCGGGGTAGGCCATGTAGAGCTTGAAGCTGGAGACCACGTCGGCGTTGATGATGTCGGGCAGCTCGGACAGGGCATCGGGGGTAACATCAGTGAGAATGACATGAAAGCCGTAGTCTACACAGCACTGGGGTTCCGCCGCCGCCAGCCGCCGGTCTAGGGCGTCTTTGGGGCTGTCGCCTTTGAACTGCTGGGCAAAGTCGATGATGGTGGTGGTGCCGCCAAAGGCCGCCGAGCGGGTGCCGGATTCAAAGGTGTCGCAGGTTTCGACGCCGTTGCCCATGGGAGTTTCCATATGCACATGGACATCAATGCCGCCGGGCATCACCAGCAGACCGCTGGCGTCGTGGGGCTGGGCATCTTCTACGTCTAAGGTGCGGGCGATCGCCTCAATTTTGCCATTCTCGATTAGGATGTCGGCGGTGTAGTCGTCGACGGCGGTGACGATACGTCCGCCTTTGATTACGGTTTTGGGCATAGCGCGTACGTTGCTTTGTGAACCGATTTTAAGGGGTAAGCGCTACACCGTTGGTATCCTTTCCAGCCGTAATCCCTAATTTAGGTTGGCCCTCCCAGGGTTGGACCCACCCCGTTGGCCCCTCC
>JBARYO010000182.1:0-2664 GCA_049647905.1 Elainellaceae cyanobacterium
AGCGTTTCGACTCGAGCTAAGTCCTTGATATAGACGCTGCCCTGCTCCAGGGTATCTCGCTCTTCAGCGCTGTCGCTTTGTAAAATGGCGCGGATAGCCGTGCTTGGTTTGACGCCTGCCTCAGCCCGCAAATTGCGAATCGTGCGAATGGTCTCAATGATAGTGGTCAGTGCCGTTTCCACACCCGCTTGAACAAACTCAGAATCCCCCAGCGGGTAGGACTGATGGGCTAAAAACACGGTATCGTCGTGCTGAGTCAGGGTGTGCCAGATCTCTTCAGTGATGTGGGGCATGAAGGGGTGCAGCATCCGTAAGATACCCTCTAAAACAACCGCCAGGGTTTGCTGCGCTGTCTTGCGAGATCGAGCATTATCGCCATTTAGCCTGGACTTGACTAGCTCAATGTACCAATCGCAAAAATCCCCCCAGGTAAATTCGTACAGTTCCTTTGCCGCTTCCCCCATGCCGTAGCGATCGAGATACTGACAGGTCGTCTTGGCGACACCGTGGAAGCGGGACAAAATCCAGCGATCGCTCAGCTCCAGAGCGTCAGGGTCCGGTGACCCCAAGTCTGATGGCGACTTGCCATCCAAATTCATCATGGTGAAGCGGGCGGCATTCCACAGCTTGTTGGTGAAGTTACGCGAGGCCTCCACCGATGTTGATTCATCGGTTTTGCGATCGTAATCAATACGAATATCCTGTCCGGCCCCAGTCACCTCCCGCACCAGGGTGTAGCGCAGGGCATCAGTGCCGTACTTGTCGATCAAAATCAGCGGGTCAATGCCGTTGTTGGCTGACTTCGACATCTTTTTGTTGTTCTCATCCCTGACTAAGCCATGAATATAGACCGTGTCGAAGGGCATTTTTCCGGTGAAGTAGCTTGCCATCATGGTCATGCGGGCCACCCAGAAGAAGATGATGTCGAATCCGGTGACCAATGTTGTCGTGGGGTAGTAGGTGGCTAGATCGTCAGTCTGCTCTGGCCAGCCCATGGTCGAAAAAGGCCACAGCCCGGAGGAAAACCAAGTGTCGAGTACGTCAGCATCCTGCATTAGCTCAGTATTCGAGCCATATTGCGCCTCGGCTTTAGCCTGGGCCTCAGCGACGTCGTGGGCCACGATGAAGGGTGTGTCATCGGTGATGCTGCCGTCGGTTTCACTCACCACATACCATGCTGGGATTTGATGCCCCCACCACAGCTGGCGGGAGATACACCAGTCTTTTAAGTTCACCAGCCAGTCGCGGTAGACCTTAGTCCAGCGCTCGGGGACAAATTTTGGCTCTTGGGCCTCTAACGCCTGCAGCGCCCGATCCGCTAGGGGGCGAATTTTTACAAACCACTGGGTGGAAAGCAAAGGCTCCACCGGCACCTTCCCGCGATCGCTGTAGGGAACGGCGTGACGATAGGGCTCTGTTTTAAACAGGACTCCGTCACGCTCTAGCCTCGCCACTACGGTCTTGCGGGCGTCGAAGCGATCTTGTCCGGCAAATTCCCCAGCATTATCATTTAGCGTGCCGTCCTTGTTCATGATGTTGATGAACAGCAGATCGTGGCGCTTGCCCATCTCAAAATCATTGGGGTCGTGGGCTGGGGTCACTTTGACGCAGCCTGTCCCAAACTCGGGGTCTACCAGAACATCAGCAACGATAGGAATCTCGCGCCCGACGAGGGGCAAGGTCAGCGTCTTGCCAACTAAGTGGCGGTAGCGCTCGTCTTCAGGGTTGACTGCAACGCCAGTGTCACCCAGCATGGTCTCCGGTCGAGTAGTGGCTACATCGACGTAGCCGCTGCCGTCGCTGAGGGGATAGCGGAAGTGCCACAGGTGTCCATCGACCTCCTTACTCTCCACCTCAAGATCAGAGACGGCGGACTGACTCGCAGGGCACCAGTTGACCAGATAGTTGCCTCGATAGATGAGATCGTCGTCGTAGAGCTGTACAAACGCTTCAGCAACCGCTTTGGAAAGCCCTTCGTCCAGGGTAAAGCGCTCCCGCGACCAATCTGCAGAAACCCCAAGGCGGCGCAGCTGGTTGACAATTTTGCCGCCAGATTCTGCCTTCCACTCCCAGGCGCGCTCCAAGAAGCGATCGCGCCCGACGTCATCTCGAGTTTTCCCCTCTGCTCGCAGCTGCCGCTCTAAGATCGTTTGCACGGCAATACTGGCATGATCTGTACCCGGTAGCCATAGCGTGTTCCGGCCTAGCATGCGGTGGTATCGGACGAGAAGATCAATTAGGGCGCTTTCAAAGGCATGACCCATGTGGAGGCTGCCGGTGACGTTGGGTGGTGGAATCACCACGCAATAGGGCTCTCCTGGGGCATCAGGATCGGCGGTAAAAGCACAGCTCTCTTCCCAAGCGTGCTGCCACTTTGCATCGGTTGAGGTGGGATTATAGTGGCTCGGTAATGTCGGCGGGGTTGCAGTCATGGCGATCGCTAGGGCTAATATCGACTAACTGGTCTAACTGGTACTGTAGGTCAAAATCCTATGAAATTCGGTCAATGGTTAGGCTTAATTTGCCTTGTGATTTCCCTAATCGTTCTGTGGGAGATTCGGCAAATGCTGCTGTTGATCTTCGCATCCATTGTACTGTCCACAGCCCTCAACGGCCTTGTCCGTCGGTCTCAGCGCTTGGGGGTGCGGCGGCGCTGGTTGGGGG
>JBARYO010000183.1:0-6127 GCA_049647905.1 Elainellaceae cyanobacterium
GTGACTCGGGAAAGAATTCGGCAGATTGAGGCTAAGGCGCTACGCAAGTTGCGTCACCCAAATCGCAACAGTATCCTTAAAGAATACATTCGCTAAGGTAGCGATCGCGGCACAAGTTATGAAAGATATAGACGGGGGAGCAGCGAAAATGTTCCCCCGTTTTACTATGTTGTGGATAGTTGTGGTAAATCATGGCGCGATCGCTCCCATGGTCCTTGGCTATTTACTTCTCCAATGGCGCGATGTGCGCTAAATTAGCGTTACGCTTTGTATCCCAGCATCTTGCATCGCGATAGGGTTTTGCGCAAACGTGGGTAATATCTTTTGTAATTAGATAGATAGTGATAAGATTTCGAGCAGTTATTGACTGCTTGTCTGATTCAGGGGTGGTGTAGGGTTCGTGCAGTTGGTCTTGGGTTCACTAAAGCAAGTAATTTATTGCCGTGAGTTTTCTCTCTAATCTTTTTTCAAAGAAGTCAAAAGGCATCGGTGTTGAACTGACCCCCGATCGGATCAATGTGGCCCAAGTCAGGCGTAAAGGACAATCCTTTCGCCTAACCCATCTGGCCTCCGCCGAAGTCCCCGAGGGCATCTTCCACGAGGGGCAGATCCTGGATCCCCCGGCCATGGCAGATATCATTCAGGAGCTATTCGCAGAACATAAGTTCAATGCTGACGTCGTTGCTACAGCGATCCCTGGCGGGCGCGATACGGTGACTCGGATTATCCCCGTTCCAGCTGAACTAGACGACAATGAGCTGCGGGAAATGGTCCTTAACCAGGAAGCCGGACTGTATCTTCCCTTCCCAAGGGAAGAAGCCGACGTAGATTACCAGAAGCTCGGCTTCTTTGTCGACGAAGACGGTATTGAGAAAGTTCAGGTGCTGCTGGTGGCGACGCGTAAAGAAGTCACTGACAACTACCTGATGACGTTTCAGCAAGCCGGGTTAAACGTCGACATTCTTGAAATATCTAGCTTTTCGCTGATCCGAACGATCCGAGAGCAGCTGCGACAGTTTACGCCCCAAGAGGCAGTTGCCATAGTCGACATCGAGTTTGAGAATACTGAGATTTCAATTGTGCTAGACGGGGTGCCTCACTTCTCTCGAACCGTGCCCATCGGAACCCACCAAATTCACTCCGCGCTCCGGCAAGCGATGAATCTCAAGCCAATCCGGGACACTGAGCAGCTTCAGGGCATGACTATTCCAGTAACGCCAATGGACAGCGTTGGAGTGCCCCAGATGGGTGCCGCAACCAATCCTGGAACGGTGGCCATGATTCGAGTCTTAGGGGAACTTGCTGACGAGCTGCGGCGCTCCATTGACTTTTATCTGAACCAGGGAGAAGAGCTTGAAGTTGCCCAGCTGATGCTCTCTGGCCCGGGGGCTGCCATCGGACAACTAGATGAGTTTTTCTCCCAGCGCCTGAGCCTGCCCGCAACGCAGATTGATCCAATATCGACCCTTGCTCTGGAGATGGAGGACGAAGTTTTTGATTTGCAGCGCCCTGGATTAGGCGTTGTTATTGGCTTGGGACTACGGGAGGCTTGGTAGATTATGTATGGCCTTGACATTAACTTTCTAAACGATCGCACCGCTCAGAACGCAGATTACACCGATACATCTACCCCCACGGTGCGGGAGCAGTCAAACTGGCGTCCTGCGATTGTGGGCGCTATTATCGGTCTCACGCCTTTAGTCTTAGTCGGTGCCGGGTGGCTTGTACTCAATAGCCTCAACAGCAACTTGGAGGCGCGCCGCGACGAGCTTGAAGCTCAGCTTGTTGCTCAACGCTCGACTCAGCAAGAGCTAGATGATGCTCTGCAGCGTGCCCAGCAGGCGGAGGATGACGCTAAAGCGCTGGTTACAGTGTTTGACGAAATCAAGCCTTGGTCGGCGCTGCTTCAGAGTATCCAAGACAGTGTTCCAAGCGGCGTCCAGATTTCTGGGGTGGAGCAGGGGGAAGGGGAGACTGGTCAAACAGTCATTATTTCTGGATTCGCTGTTTCGTTCGATGATGTCAGCGATTTCGTCTTGGTGCTGAAGCGATCGCCATTTGTCGATGCTGACAGCACTAACCTGGAGAGTGCGAGCTTGACCGATTATCCAGTAGATTTCGAGCTACCAGAAGGAGCCTCCTCTGAGGTTGACGTTCGTGTCCCCCAGGTGGTTGAATACTCAATCTCAGCAAACTTGACAGATTTGCCGGCATCCCAGCTACTAGCTGAGCTGGAGAGCACCCTCGCGGTTGGACTAACCTCTAGAATTCAGGCCCTACGAGACAGAGGAGCATTTGAATAATGACCGTAAGCGATTACCCTGATGACGAACAGCAATATTATCAGGGCGAACCCAGCTATCCCGTAGCATTCGGCGTCGAACTAACTCCCACCGTATTAGGCACAATAGCCGCCGTTGTCGGTGTTGCATTAACCGTTTACTTGCTCATCGTCCTCATTAGACCGAAGGTTGCGCAGTATCAGCAGCTCAGGCAGGACGTAGCAGAGCGTGAAGAGCGAATTCAAAACCCGGAAGAGACCCAGCGAGAAATTGCCGCAGCGCGGGCTAGATTGGCTAAAGCAGAGCAGCTTCAAGCCGATGTGCTAGCCCTATTTGCAAACGAGGAAAATCTCGAAACGCTGCTGTACGACTTGAACCAGCGCGTCCAGTCTGTCAACGCTGGCGTTGTGGATGAAGATCGGCGGGCTGAACTAACGCGGTTTGAGGTAGATGATAGTGCCTCTGGGCTGGTGCAGGATAGCTCTCTGGGAGAGAGCGTCAACGGCAGATTGGAGCGGCGGGTCTATAACGTCGAGCTTGCCGGAAGCTTTGCCCAAACCCAATCGATCTTGCGAAATGTGGAGCGTTTGCAGCCCTTGCTGATTATTCAGGAATTCGCTAGCGATCTAGAAACTGCTGACCAGGTCGTACAAATAGACCAGCAGGGTAACATCACGCCATCTGGTGCTCCGCCACAAGCGCGATTGAATACAGCGTTCCGATTGGATGCTTTGCTGCCTGCGTCACCTGAGGCAGTGGCTGAAGTCACCGCAGCAGAGGGCGAAGACGGTGCTGCAGGCGAGTCAGGTGATGGCGGTGCAGGGGCATCGGAGTAATGCAGAGGGCTAGCGGCAATCGCCAGTCCGACGAATACAAGCAATTTTCCATTTGGAGGAGAGAACGGTGAAACGGCATCTCGGATTAAGTGGCATCGGGCTCGGCGCCCTAAGCAGCTGCGTAGCGGTAACACTGATATCGACGGCTGCATCAGCGCAGTCAGTCGCAATCATTAGCGACGTCTCTATTCGGCAGACGGAAGGAGGTATTGAGGTCATCTTGGCCAGCGACAACGGCAGTCGACCTCAAATTTTCACCGTCAGTCGCGACAATACGTTAGTGGCTGATCTAATCAACACTGAGCTCAGGCTCGCCGATGGCGGTGACTTTACGGTCAATAACCCAGCCTCCGATATCGCATCAGTTACCGTCTCTCAGCTCGACGCCAACAGCGTTCGGGTTGTGGTGGCTGGTGAAGCATCGCTGCCCGTTGGGCAGGTCCGTCAGACGGATGAGGCTATCGTCTTCGACTTTGCCACGGCTACGGCCACGGACATTGAATCTGTTCCAGTGGCTGTGGAACCCGTACAGCCGTCGGCACCATTGCCAGAGCCAGACATCGTGGCCCAAGATCCAGATCTAGAATTAGAGCCAGTCGATCCTAACGACGATGACATAGACGTTCTCGTTCCTGATCCTGAAGTCAGAATCGATGGCGTGGATGTAGCTCCTGCGCCCATCGTTAGCGCCCCGCCAGTCCTCCCACGGGCGATCGCTCCCCCAGTAGGCGACATTGCCGTTACCAGCATTGATCCATCCCCCGCAACCATTTCCCTAGGCACATCCGAGGTTCTCCCTCGGCTAGTTTTGCGGGACGCCCCCGTTCGCGAGGTACTTTCTCTGCTAGCACGGGCCGCCGGACTTAATCTCGCGTTCACCGGCGACCCAGAGGCCGATATTGACCAAGAAGATATTACGATCTCCTTGGATATTGAGAACGAGCCAATTCAGGACGTGTTTAACTACGTCTTGAGGCTGTCGGGCCTCGACGCCAGCCGATTTGGTCGCACTATTTTTGCGGGACCACGGCTTCCCAACGGAGCCCGCCAACTGGTCGTACGCAATCTCCGCCTCAATCAAGTTGACGTGCCAACGGCGCTGAATTTTTTGGTGGGATTAGGAGCAGAGACAGCTGTCAGTCGCCAGCGATTGGTGACAGCGGTAAATGCGGTGGCCATTGGCGACAACATTGAACCCCTGACGCAAACACAGACCTTTGAGCAAGAGCAGATCGAAACGGAGCGCATTGAATATCAAGACTCAACGCCGCTTTTGCGCGGCCTGCAGGTGGTTGGTGACGAGCGCACGAACTCTGTCACTTTAATTGGAACGCCACGGCAAATTGAAATTGCCGTGGCGCAGCTGATCCCCCTTGATATTCGGCGGCGACAGGTTGCTGTTAACGTCAAGGTGATTGATGTCGACCTCAACGCCATTGACCGGGCATCAAGCAGCTTCTCTTTTGGGGCTGGTAACAACAGCGTCATTCAGGAGGGTGGAGTCGGCGTCGTCAACTTTGGTGACCAGGCCCCCGCAGGCTTGCCGGGCGACATCTTGACCAACAATTTTGGGAATGTGACCGGAGCCTTCACGCCGTTTGACTTTGAGTTTAATGGTGACTTCCTGGGTCAACTGCAGCTGGCGATCACCAACAGCAATGCCAAAATCTTGACGGACCCGACGCTGGTGGTTCAAGAAGGGCAGCAGGCTGAAGTAGTACTAGCCGATGAGGTCATCACGAACGTTGAAATTGAGACCGACGGCACCGGAGACGACCAGACGCAGACGGTTACTGTTGTCACAGAGCCGGCAGGTGTAATTCTTAGGGTCCAAATCGACCGCATTGACGACAACGGGTTTGTCAATCTGTCTGTTGCACCGACGGTCTCCGAACCGAGCAGCACTGAAACCGTGACGGTGGAAGGTGCTAGCATCGATCTGACGCTGCTATCTGAGCGGCGCCTATCTTCTGGGCAGCTGCGGCTACGGGACGGTCAGACTATCGTTCTATCTGGGATTATTCAGGATACTGACCAGGTCGACTCGACCAAAATTCCGATCTTGGGCGATCTGCCCATTATCGGTGCCCTCTTCCGCCGCACTGAGCGGACGAACGAGCGGAGCGAGGTCATCATCGTCATGACGGTCAACGTTCTAGATGATTCAGAGGGCTCTACCTTTGGCTACAGCTACACACCCGGTAGCGCTGATTCCCAGGAGCTACTGCAGCGTTAACGACCCACATCTGATCTAACCGTGCGGCTGCGTTCACCAATTTCAATGAACGCAGCCATTTCTATTTAGATTTCCTTATATATGTTTGGTGCAATCGCTGTTCGATTAGCTGAATTGTTTCAACACATTGTCGCTTATTGTGCCATTACGATGTGTTGAAGCAGACGCAACCGAATTTAGGTCAACTCGATTTATTGTCACCTTAATCTGACGTATTTCTAATGACTATAGGCACAAAACATGTATTGTGGTCTCTGGGAGTGACAGATTTTTCCAAAAATCTTAAAAAAATTCTCAAATCACCGGAAATTAAACGCTTGGCTGTTCCAAATTATCGAACTTCCCTTTAGAATAGGGCATTGAAACTCAAAATTTACCGTGGTTTCCCAAGCAGGCAATTTTTTATCTCGTCCACTTCCGTCCGGTTATCTCAACTCAATGAAAGGAGATTCTTATGAATAAAGGTGAATTAGTCGACAAAATTGCTGATAAAGCAAGTGTCACGAAGAAAGAAGCAGATACTGTCCTGACAGCTGCACTAGAGGCAATTATGGAGGCTGTTTCCGATAACGATAAGGTCACGCTGGTTGGTTTTGGCTCTTTCGAGCCCCGTGAGCGCAAAGCCCGTGAAGGCCGCAACCCTAAAACTGGCGAAGCCATGACCATTCCAGCGACGCGAGTACCCGCCTTTTCGGCAGGAAAGCTTTTCAAAGAGAAGGTCGCACCCAAGTAGGTCAATAGAGTAGGTCAGTGGTATCACCACGCCATGGGGG
>JBARYO010000184.1:0-2383 GCA_049647905.1 Elainellaceae cyanobacterium
GCCTACTGGTCTCGCCCCTGGTGATGAGCATTGTGGCCGCCTATCTCTACAAATATCCGTTCTACAGCCGCCTGATTGTATTCTTGGTGCCGCCGATGCTGATGGTGCTGGCGGAAGGGCTCGCGGCCCTAATCCGCCGCCGGGGGGCGATCGCGTTGGGCAGCTTGGCGCTGACGGCCTGCTTGTTGTCTATCCCAGCGACGGCAAGCGCCAAGCCGCTCACCAATCCCACAATTACCGAAGACATTAGACCGCTGATGGACCATGTGCAGGACAGCTGGCAACCGGGGGACGCGCTGTACGTCTTTCAAAAAAGTAAGTTCCAGGTTCAGTTCTACACCTCGCACCAGGGCTACCAGTTCGACAATGTGGTAATTGGCGTCGATGCCGACGACCTGGGAATCGCAGAAGACGACATTCCCAGCTTGCGCCAGATTTACCGCGCTGACCTCCAGCCGCTATGCGGTACCCCTCGCGTCTGGGTGCTGGTGGCGGATATCGATCTGCGCGAAGACACAGAAGTGATGCAGCAGCAGTTCAACCGGCTTGGGCAGCGGACAGACCGACTGGAGGCGGGAGGGCTGGCGAGCTTTGTCGAGCGCTATGACCTATCGGCCTGCGGCAGAGGTGCAGTGAATCAACAGGCGGGTCAGCAATCGTGATGCCCTTCACCAAGTTAGACCGTAGCCGTCTCCCGCCCCAGGTCATGTCAGCGCGGCTGTGGCTGATGGCGACGCTGGTGGTCGTGCTGATCTATAGCATCCCGATGGTGCAAGACGCCTTCAGCGCCGCTGACGTCGTGCAAGACGACGCCCGACAGCATGTGTTTTGGATGCAGCGCTTCCTCGACCCAGGGCTGTTTCCCAACGATTTAATTGCAGATTACTTTCAGTCGGTGGCTCCGCCCGGCTACGCGGGCCTCTACTGGCTCGCCGCTAAGCTGGGCATTCCGCCCCTGCTGTTCCACAAGCTGCTGCCCCTGCCGCTGATGCTGCTGACGGCTAGGCTGTGCTTCACCCTGACGCTGCGGCTGGTTGCTAACCCCATTGCCGCCGCGATCGCATCGCTGCTGCTGGCCCAAGGGCTGGGGCTCACCGACGCCATCGTCTCCGCCACGCCCAAGGCGTTTATCTACCCCCTGCTCCTAGCCTTGCTCTATACCCTAGCCCGAGGCTGGCGCTGGGGCACTGCCGCCGTCATTGGGCTCCAGGGGCTGTTTTACCCCCAGCTGGTGCTGATTTCTGTGGTGCTGCTGCTGCTGCGCTGGGTAGACTGGCAACGCTGGCGGCTGACGCCGCGCTATTCCTACACCGCCGCCCTAGGCCTCGGCGTGGCGATCGCGGTGCTGCTGCCCTACGCCCTGCAGTCCGACGGCTATGGCCCTACCCTCACCCTAGCCGAGGCGCGACTGTTGCCGGAGATGTCGCTGCCCGGCAGCCGCGCTCGTTTCTTTTACGATGACCCTGCCGCCTACTGGCTTCAGGGGCGCAGCGGCCTGCGGCTGGCCACCGCACTGACCCCCGTGACCAACGGGCTGGGGCTGCTGCTGCCGTTTATCATCTGGCGTAGCCGCAGTCCATTGCTAAAAAGCCAGTCCTTGGCGCTGCTGCCCCAGCTTGTTGTGGCGTCCCTCGTCATGTTTTTCGCGGCCCACCTGCTGCTGTTTCGGCTGCATTTGCCCAGCCGCTACACCCAGCATAGTTTTCGGGTGGTGCTGAGCATTGCCGCCGCGATCGCCATCGTTGCCCTAATAGACAGCGGCTGGCGCTGGGCTCATCTCCTTTGGCAGCGGGGCTTGGTTCTGGCCCTGACAGGAATTTTGGCCATTAGCGTCCTCCTCTATCCCCTGTGGACGGGTGGCCCAGTAACGGCCTATCAGGTGGGCCAAGCGACCGCGCTCTATGGGTTTTTGCGGCAGCAGCCCCAGGACATTATGATCGCCTCCCTATCCTCTGAGGCCAATAACCTGCCCAGCTTCACAGGGCGATCAATCCTTGTGGGCAGCGAATACGCCATCCCATACCACACCGGGTACTATGGGCAGATTCGCGATCGCGCCCGTCGCCTCATTGAAGCCCACTACAGCTCAGACCCCGATGTTCTGCTGCAGTTTGTCCGCGACTACGGCGTGACCCACTGGCTGCTAGACGGCAACGCCTTCAAGCCTCGCTATCGCCAAAACAACCTGCTGCTGCAGATGTTTCCTGAGTTTGCGATCGCGGCAGAAGCCACCGATAGACCAGCATTACAGCGTAGCCTGAGCCAGAATGATGCCTGTGTGGTCTTTCGCCATCAGCGGCAGGTGGTGCTAGATGCCGTCTGTCTGCTGGGCCAGTGACCCGAACGGCGGCGTAGCATCATGACAAGCAGTGGGCGATCGCAT
>JBARYO010000185.1:0-2683 GCA_049647905.1 Elainellaceae cyanobacterium
CCATTAAACCCTTATGAAACTATTCTGCGAAGGCCTTAGGGGCTCTCCGCCCACTGCTGCGCCCCACGAGGCTGCCAGTGCCAGTACCTCAATCGACCGGCAAATTGCCTCCCTCGGAAGCCCTGCGGCTAGCCAAAATGAGGCGACAGAGGCGGCCCAGTGCTACGAGAGTATCCCTAGCTCCTGGCAAGGCCATACTCCTGCGCCTTCTCAAACGACTACCCTAACCTCTCCTCGCTATCAGGGCGATTGGACCAGCGAAATGGCCAATGTTTTGGCAATAGCCTTTGTCTTTACGGCGGTTGACCTGGTTGTGATTGAAAGAGCCAGTAACGTCACCGCTGCTCTATTTCTATCGCTACTGCACCTGGCGATCGTGCTGCTCTTTCACATCACAGGCAAACGGCTAATGGCTATTCACTGCGGCATCGCCGGCCCGCTTGCCACCGCCGTCACCTTCTCTTTTCTCTACTTGATCTAGGTTGGCCTATGCTCACTCGCCCAAGCCAAGACACCGTCACCCTCACGCCTATGCTCTACGAGCTCTACCGGCACTTTATGGACTACCGCAATGCGGCGCTCCAGGCCGAGAGCTTTGGCCCTGGCTATGCCGCTGAACTAGAAGAGAGGACTCAGGAGCTCCGCGCCTACATCGACCAGGGCCTCTCAGGCGGAGTTTGGTCACAAGATGAGCAGCAGCGCTGCGTAGAATTGGCAAGACGCGCTGACGTGCAGGTGCTGCCCGAAAAGGCACCTCAGCCATTTCCAGCAACAATCGTCAAAAATTCACTGCCGACTTCTGCTCTAGCGCTCCCAACACCCAACGGAATAGGGCTAGCGACCTCGCCAAGTGCAGGAGGCTCGCCAGCAGCTACTGCGATCGCCCAAAAACATCCAAGCTGGTCTCAAGTTGCCCGCTCGCTCGCTGAATGCGTTGAGCAGAACCTGGAGTGCCCCGTCAAGCTCTTGGGAGAGCACGACGGACACCGTTTCCACACGGTCTACTTCTTGCCCCAGGTCGCTAAGGGCAGAAGGCGCATCGCCGCCTCTACCCTGCTTGCTCCCAAGTTCAAAACAGACCTAATCGTTTACGGCGCGCTGCCTGACACCTCGTTTCGCATCTGCCCCCAGCCCGGCAGGCTCGCCTTCGAGATTGAAAAAGAGCAGTGGAGCCCAGCGCTCTTCGGCAACTATGTCACAGCGAAAGAATGTAATGACATCACGGACCCCTTTAAGATTCGCTTCGGTTTGGATACGACGGGTGAACCTGTTTCGGTCAACCTCAGCGACCCTAGCACGCCCCATGTGCTCATAGTCGGCGGCTCTGGTAGCGGAAAGACCTCCGCGCAAACCACGTTCCTTGTCTCGGCCATGACTCAAAACTTGCCGGAGCACCTGAGGATTTTACTCATTGACGCAAAAGGTAGCCTTGGCATCTTTGACGGTACCCCCTGGATGTGGCGCGGCTCAGGGGTTATTAGCGATAGGGCAGACATCAAGCGGGCGATTGGCGAATTGCTCATCGAGCAGGAGCGCCGCTACGCCTTTATCCACAAGCACCAGCGCTACGGCGTGCGCAGCTTTGAGGGCTACAACCGCTTTGCCGCCAAGCGTCAGACCCAGCCCATGGCGCGGCTTCTGGTACTGATCAACGAAAAGGGCGAGTGCGGCAGCATCGACGATGGGCTAGGGCGATTGCTCAAAGGCTCAAGAGAAGCTGGCATGAATTTTGTCATCGGCGCTCACAGACCCACCAACGATATCACCCCAGACCAGCGCAACTGTCTCGCTTCCCGCTTAGTGCTCAAGCTCGATACCCCAGAGGACTACAAAGCGGCCTTAGGCGATTCATCTATATCTCTGATAGGCCATGGGGATTGCCTCTTTTGGCAGCGAGGTAGATCGATTCGCACTCAGGTTTTCCTGTGCCCTGATGACCACTTAATGGATTTTCTTGGCATCGTTCGCGCCCCCGGTGCCCTCAAGCACTACGAAGCGCTGCTTGGGCCCGGTCATATTTTTCTGCACAGCGCCAGCGATGAGGATGCTCCGGGTGATGCACCCGAGGACAAAACTGCCGCCCTATCGCAAGAAATGTACGAGCAGCTTAAAGAGCTTGAGCAGGCAGGGGAATCTGAGACCTCGATTTTGCGCGAGCTGTTCGGCCACTGGCATAAAGCTCCGAACCTCGCTGCGGAAGGCAACAACAAGCCTAAGAATCGGGGACTGTTGCAGGAGCTACGGAGGCGCTATGAAAACTGAACCGCTGCAGTTACTGCTGGGCTTAGGAGCCATCTCAGCGCTATCAATAGGCTTCCTGATACCAGAGCGCCCCGCTGCAGGCGTACCATCTCAGCAAAATACTAACCCTATCTCAACCCTACTCCCAGCAGAATACCGCGTAGCCCGCGCTGCCTTGAGAATGCTGACCGAAGGTGAATCGCGCTGCGGGGACTTGAGCCCATACAAGGTGATCTACAGCTGCACTCCTTTTCAGGATGACTCGCGCCACCCCGATATCTGCATCCTAATCACAGACATTCCAGGCTACGAGGGCATGTGCAGCACCGCCGCTGGCAGATACCAGTTCATCACAAACACCTGGCATCGGTCTGTAAGCTACTGCGCCGACCAGGGCATCGAAATCACCACATTTAGCCCGGCGAATCAAGATATGGGCGCG
>JBARYO010000186.1:0-5282 GCA_049647905.1 Elainellaceae cyanobacterium
AGCAGCTGCGCAGCTATCTCACGGTTGCAGAGCAACAGACCTTGTTTGAGCGTGAAGCAAAGCGTCCTTCTGCCGTTGCCGCCTATCTAGCCGTGTATGCCCTAATTGCAGGTGGCTTTGCCTATCAGCAACCGACCCTAATCCATCAGGCCAGGTCGCTGCTGGTCAATCTATCGGCACGGCAGGATGTCTCCCTAGAGCGAGCCATCTGTGCATTACTGCTGGGGCAAACAGACGAAGCTGGCCGTGTGGTTGAGCAGAGCCAGGAAACAGAAGCACTCAACATCATCCGGCGGCGGTCACAAGACTCCCCCGATCTGTTGCCAGGGCTATGCTTTTACACCGAACGCTGGCTGCAGAAGGATGTGTTTCCCTTCTTTCGGGATCTAGCATCTCAACCCACATCCTTAAAGTTCTATTTCGCTGATCCCACCGTTCAAGCGTATTTGGAAGATTTACCCGCTGCGCCTGAGGTGGCCATGCCGTGGTCCACTGTCCAATCGCCACTATCCGGCTCGCCCAACGGTACATCTCCAACGACGGCGTTAGACCCACGGCGCTCCGAGCGGTCACCAGCCCATGCCTCTGTCGCGGCCTCCGCCTCCCGCCGCAGCGAAACAACGTCTTCGATGCAGGTAGCAGAACGGGTTTCCCGCAAGGCGTCAGCGCGATCGCGGCGATCGCGAACCACAACAGGGGCAAGAGGGACACCCCCCACGACTCGGCTCGAAACCCAGGGTAAGGGATCTGGACTCGGCAAGCGCTCCCCCCGTAATAGCGGTCCTCGGCTGGACCGGTTACTCCTCCTCGGTGGCGCTGTCCTGCTAGGGCTTATTCTGCTGTGGATAGTGCTCAATCGGTTTTTTACCTGGGTCGATCAGCGGTTCGCGACTCCCTTTGCGGGAGAACAGCTCGAAATCGGTCTGACCCAGCCTGTCGTCACTATCCCCGATCCCCCAGCTCCAATTCAAAACGAGCCTGCTCCCGATGGAGAACTGACGCAGCCTACGGCTGAATCGGTGATTCAAAGCTGGTTTGCCGCCAAAGGTGAGGCCCTCGGCGAAGCCCATAACGTGGAGGCGCTGAGCCGTATTCTGACCGGTGACTTGCTTGCCCGGTGGGAAGGCCAAGCCGCGATCGCCGCCTCTGACGGCTGGTATTGGGACTATGACTACCCTAACGTTGAGGTGCTGGCGGTGGACTGGAGCGACCAAACACCGGATCTAGCCAGCGTTGATGTAGCAGTCACTGAGGATGGGACGTTCCACACGGCCAACGGTGTTGCTGTACCGGAAGAGAGCTACACCACTGAACTTCAGGTGCGCTATAGCTTGGTGCGGGAAGATAACCAATGGAAAGTTGAGGCGATCGAAATTCTGTAGTCTGACGAACAGTTGGCCAATATCTAAATCTTTGATCGGTCAGGCGATCGAGACATAGCACTGCTGCGTTCACACAATGGTCCTGTCCTGAAATCAGCAGCGCCGCGAATGTTTTAATAGAAGTAGGCACCAGCATTCTGTCGCGATTGAGGCTAGTTCTATGGACGAACAGGTCAGTAAGGCCCTGATTGATCTGAAGCATCCCGATCAGGCCATTCGCGATGAAGCAACCCAGCACCTCTGGCAAACCTGGTTTTATCAGAAGGGTGTTGTCGGTTTAGAGCGTCTCAAGCGCAGTCAGACCGCTCTAGATGAGGGACGACTGACCGATGCAGAGCAAGACCTCAGTGCGCTAATTCAAGAGCAGCCTGATTTCACGGAAGCCTGGAATCGGCGGGCCGTGCTCTACTACATGCAGCAGGACTACCGCAAAGCGATCGCCGATTGCCAGCGGGTGATTGACCAAGTGCCGTTTCACTTTGGTGCGCTCCACGGCATGGGGCTGTGCTACGCTGCGCTGGGTCATTATCGAGACGCTATTCATACCTTTAAGCAAGCTCTAGAGATTCAGCCCTATGCCGTTGTCAATCAGCGGCTGATTTTAGAATGTACCGCTCGGCTAAGCTAGCCCAGAGCCCTTTGAATTTTGGATCTAGGTTAGGGCCAAAAGTTCCCTGTGAGAGTTTTGGTTTAGGCTGTAGATCTGGCGTTGTTTTTTGACTTCGAGGCGTCCAAGGTCAAAACTCTCCCGAATAGCGGCTTTTCACTAGAAACTATGAAATAGCGATTTTTTTTAATCATGACGACTGCCTACGTTTTTGCACCGGCCTACACCACAATGGGTACAGACGAAGCGCCGCGTCTGCTGGACTGGATTGACAGTCGCCTAAAAGCAGGGGCAACCTATTTGTTGATCGACCTGCAGAAGGTGAAGCAGGTCACCAGCAGCGGGCTAGGGACGCTAATGATCGCCCGAAATCGAGCCCGGCGTGCCAATAGCCTGTTGGTGCTCTGCTCTTTGTCGCCATCGGTCCAGGTTTGCCTAGAGCGCGCCGATATGTTGGACAAGTTCCAGATCTACGCCGATCGCCATGCGTTCGAACAGCAGATCAACACCCTCGCCAATGGATGACTGGTACAGTAAGCATAGACTCCACGACAGCCACAGGGCTAAGCCATGTCAAAACGACCTGCCTCGCTCTCCGACGATCTCTATCGCTACCTGCTCTCGACATCGCTACGGGAACCCGAGATTCTAGCTCAGCTGCGCCAGGAGACGCAGCAGCACCCTATGGGGCAGATGCAGATTGCGCCAGACCAAGGCCAGTTTATTCAGCTTTTACTCAGGCTGATAGAGGCCAAGCGGGTGCTGGAGATTGGGGTGTTTACGGGGTATAGCTCCACCGCCATTGCCCTAGCGCTCCCGGCGGATGGCCAGCTGGTGGCCTGTGACGTCAGTGAAGAATACACCGCAACAGCGCGGCGCTATTGGCAGGAGGCTGGCGTGGCGGATAAAATCACCCTACATATTGCTCCAGCGTTAGAAACCTTGGATCACTTGATTGCGCAGGGAGAAAGCGCCACCTTCGATGCTGCCTTCATTGACGCAGACAAGTCAAGCTACGATGCCTACTACGAGCGATCGCTGCAGCTCGTCAGGTCCGGCGGTGTAATTATGATTGACAATATGCTGTGGTCAGGGCGGGTAGCAGACCCCACCGTTCAAGACAAGCGCACCACCCTCATTCGTGCCCTCAACGCCAAAATTCACCAAGACGAGCGCGTCTTCCCCTGTCTATTGCCTATCGCCGATGGGTTGACCGTGGCGCTTAAGCGCTAGGAGCTGCTGGCTGCTCCGTTAGCTCAACCACAGTACCGTCTGGATCTTGAACAAGTAGATTGCAACACAGGACGTATTGCCATTTGAGCAATAGGGGCGATAATGCATCTAGATGCTATTGGTAACACTGCTTTGACTAGGACATCAACTCACAGAGCACCTGCGTTCGTTAGCGCTTGCTTAATTCTCCTTCTCTCCGGGCTGGCCGTAGGCTGCGGCTCTGACGGCGACCCAGGGGCAGAGTCCTCCTCTCCTGAGTCGACAGCGGTTGACGGGGCCAGCCCCCCAGCCGCCGACGGGACCGCCACACCTGATGCGCCAGCGGCGAATGCGGATCAATCGACCAAAGCGTCTCCGCCAGCGACGCCAGCGGCCAGCGTTCAAGGGCAAGATGTCCTATGCAGCACCCCTAGTCAAACTGCGCAGATTACGTGGGATCAGGGCGAGCCTCGCTTAAGCATCACGCGCAAGCCTAATCAGCCCGTTCTCAACCAGGCTAGCCCGGTGGCCATTCAGCGTAACGACGACAGCAGCGTGACCTACGGCTATCTCCAAGATACGACCGCCTATATCAAGACCCTATCAGACGGGAACTGTATGGTGCAGATTCTAGACGCCCAAGGTGGGGTAACGGTCGAGGAATACGGACGCACCAGCTGAGGCGATCGCCACCCTGATGATTGACCCCAGCACTATCAGCCGCGCGTTCCAAGAATAGGAGCGTTAGCGCAGCGTCCGATTCTGGTTAACAGTGGCGGTCCCGTTCGGTGTCACCGTCACAACCGATTCCACGGTGTAGGCTGTGCATTGGCCGCTAGCGCCAATCAACGCAGATTCACACCCCTGAAACGTAAAGGTCCAGCTGCCATCAGCATTTTCCACAAAGGGAGCTTCCTCTGCCGGACCGTGCATGGCAGGCTCTGAACGATACTGGATGATACCACCGTTGGCCTGCTCTCCAGCTTGACGGGCTAAGTTCTTAGCCCGCGCTAAGGCGAGTCGGGCTGCATCTGTCTGAGCGATTTGCGGCTGTTGTGCCGCTAAAGGCAACCGTAGAGGACCAGCTGAGGATGGTAGAGGAGTCCCAACTGACGTCACCGCGATCGCCACAACAGCCGCCGCTTGACCCAAGCGATTTATCATAGTCAGTCGTCCTCAATGTAGGCTAGACCACAGTCATAACACACCAGCTCGGCCCGCGTAGAGGTGCTTTCAACACCCGAGCCACCGATAGGGTGGCAGCAGATCGGCAGGCGAGCGCGGTGGGAAGTCTCCCTGACATCACGTCTCCCCAGCTAGCCCTGAAAACTGCCTATAATGGGGCATTTGCAGCCCTGATGTGCCAGCAGGCGCTTGGCCGCGCTTGACTGCAGCAGGCCCGCAAGGTTATCGCTCTCCCCTATGGACATCAGCACCTACCTATGGCTCAGCCTCACTAGCATGGTGAGCTGGTTTTTTAGCACCCTCGCTGGGGGCGGTAGTTCGCTGATCTTAATCCCTGTTTTAGGACTGCTGCTGGGGGCAGCAGCAGTTCCGCCGGTGATCACAGTGGGGGGAGTGCTTGGCAGTGTGGAGCGAATAGTAGCTTACCGCCAATACATCTGCTGGCGGCTCGTCGCCTGGGAAATGCCAGGCTCTATTGCTGGGGCCTGCTGTGGGGCATTTGCCCTATCTCAAATCAAGACGCCGTGGCTAAGTGTGGCGATCGCGCTGTTCTTGATCGGGTCGGCGGTAGGCTACTTGTTCAGGGGGGAGGCAGCATCGTTTACTGTGCAGCCCTGGTATTTTCTCCCGGCAGGATTCGCCTATGCCCTTCTGTCAGGTCTTATCGGCAGTATGGGGCCTATTCTCGCCCCTTTCTACCTCAACTACGGACTCACCAAGGAAGAACTGCTGGCTACCCAGGCGACCAACCGCGCGGCAGTCCATCTGATCAAGATGCTGGCCTATACCTACCTGGGCATTTTGACCCTGCCGACCCTGGGGCTGGGCGTATTGGTGGGCGTATCGGCATTCCCTGGAAACCTTCTGGGACAGAAGATGTTGGAGCGGATCAGTGA
>JBARYO010000187.1:0-4906 GCA_049647905.1 Elainellaceae cyanobacterium
AGCTCATTGGGCTCAACAATAAACGACTGCTGAAACCAAGGATAGACCCCACCCGTGATCAGCAGGAGCGCCGCATAGAGCGCTGTGCCCACGACGGGAATCGCCATGGTCGGTTGCCACAGGGAGCCGAGAAATAGAGCCGCTAAGGCCACGGTGGCAATGCCCATCACCCAATAGGACTGGAGCCGCGCATGAACATCTGTGAACCCAGCGCCAAACACCACACCATCGGATGAATAGAGGAGATCGTAGCGCTCCAGCCAAAATCCAAATGCCGTCAACAGGGCGACCCCCATTAGCAGCAGACTGAGGTGTGCCCTAGCCCCACCGGTCACTACGTTGCGCCAGCCGCGCCCCACCGTGATCTCTCCTTTGAAGCCGTACACCAGCCCTGAGACAATGAGTCCCCATACCAGCAGGCTCAGCAGCCAATCTTTCAGCAGCTCCAGCACTGGCAGACGAAAGACGTAAAACCCCACGTCTTTACCGTAAACGGGATCGTCTAGGTCAAAGGATGCAGCGTTGAAAAACTTAAGCAGGGTCTCCCACTCGTCTACCGCTGAGGTGATGGAGATGAGGGCGATCGCCACCGCTAGCGATAGGGCAATGAACTTAGGCAACGACTCGGGAAACGTCTGCCAGCGGCCCCCTTCCACCAAAACCCGAAAAATCCGATGGCGGGTCAGCCGCATTGCCAGCCAGTAATTGCCCATCACGAAAAGGCCGTACGTCAACGCCGTAACGATACCAATACCCCACTGCCACAGCAGCCGAGTTCGAAACACCTGGCTAAATCCGGCGGCATCGAACCACCAGTATTCGGTGACGATATGAACTAAGCTGCCCAAGACGAGGAGCAGGAGGACGACAGCAAATAGAAAAAATGGGAGCAGGCGAGCGGGTTGAAACTTCATAGCCGTTGGTAATAAGCCTTGATAGTCGCGCTACGGAAAGCCCTGGTGGAGTGCTTTAGCGTTGGGCGCGGCCTACCCTAGCATTCGGGTTTTCCGAACTTCACTTGTCCTGGGGAGCACGATACAGTGAAGACAAGTAACAGCGCGACAAAGTAAGAGTGAGCGTTACCGCTGTACAGGACTGTAGCGAAGCAGTGCAGCGACGTCAGACCAATGGATTAGTCATCCTCTTACTGCCCTTCAACTATATCGCGCCCCACAGACGCAAATAAAATAGAGGACTTTTAATACTATGCCAACGACTACATTGAATCAGCCTAAGGCCAAAGAAGAGCTACATGCTGCTATCGATCAAGCGCGCCAAGCTTGTAATATCGATGCCAAATCATCTGACTGTGCAACGGCCTGGGATATTGTCGAAGAGATGCAGGCTGAGATGGCCCACCGCCGTCAGTTTAGAGACGAGAACAGCTTAGAGACCTACTGCAGCGAGAATCCGGATGCGCTGGAATGCCGCGTATACGATGTGTAGAGGGCTGCTGTGCTGCCGGTAGTCGTTTGGCAGGCTTTGCCACGGCTAGGGCGCAACAATAAGATATAGCGCTGTCAGGGATTTGCGGGTTTACCACGTAAGTCCCTGACGTTTATGGTTAGAGGGGACATTGCTACACCAATCTCTACACCATGAGATAACCAGCTAATTTTGCGCTGGCTGTGTTAATTGAGTTAAATTTAGTTAAGATTTTCTAAGGAGGACGTGTTGCACTGGTGAAGCGCTAGTCAAAACCTACAGTTAACTGTAGTCGCTTGCCTGGTCTGCCACACCTGAGGACACGTCGGCCACCGAATTTACGAGGCTGTTATAACAATGAAACTTTCCTGGAGAACGGTTATCCTCTGGGCATTGCCAGTTCTGATTATTGGCTTCTTTATCTGGCAGAGCGCATTCGCTGCAGGATCGCCAGATGCGGGACGAAATGCTGCCAGTACCCGTATGACCTACGGTCGATTCCTAGATCGGCTAGACGCTGGGCAAATCGCTAGCGTCGATTTTTACGATTCTGGCCGGACAGCGATCGTCGATGTTGTCGATTCAAATGTGGGTAGTGGCACCACGCGATCGCGCGTCGACTTGCCGGGAAATGCCCCAGAGCTGGTCTCCAGGCTAAGGAATGAGGGCGTTCGCTTTGACACCCACGCCCCCCGCAATGATGGGGCCGTCTGGGGCTTCCTGGGCAATCTCATTTTCCCGCTGCTGCTGATTGGTGGACTGTTTCTACTGTTCCGTCGCTCCGGCAACGTTGGTGGCGGACCGGGACAGGCCATGAGCTTTGGTAAGTCTAAGGCCCGCTTCCAGATGGAAGCCAAGACTGGCGTCAAATTTGATGACGTGGCCGGTATTGATGAAGCCAAAGAAGAGCTGCAGGAGGTGGTTACCTTCTTGAAGAAGCCGGAGCGCTTCACCGCTGTGGGGGCACGCATCCCCAAGGGTGTGTTGCTCGTTGGCCCTCCAGGAACAGGTAAAACCCTTCTGGCAAAGGCGATCGCTGGCGAAGCGGGGGTTCCCTTCTTCTCCATCTCCGGCTCCGAGTTTGTGGAAATGTTTGTCGGCGTCGGCGCATCCCGCGTCCGCGACCTGTTTAAGAAAGCGAAAGAAAACGCCCCCTGCATCATCTTTATTGATGAGATTGACGCCGTGGGTCGCCAGCGGGGTGCTGGCATTGGCGGCGGCAACGACGAGCGGGAACAGACTCTAAACCAGCTGCTCACCGAGATGGACGGCTTCGAGGGCAATACGGGCATCATCATCATCGCGGCAACCAACCGCGCCGATGTTCTGGATTCCGCCCTGCTGCGTCCGGGTCGATTTGACCGTCAGGTTGGGGTTGACCCGCCGGATATCAAAGGCCGTTTGGAGGTGCTAGAAGTCCACGCCCGCGATAAGAAGCTGGGTAAGGATATTTCTCTAGACACCATTGCCCGCCGCACCCCTGGGTTCACGGGCGCTGACTTGGCCAACCTGCTCAACGAAGCCGCTATTTTGACGGCGCGGCGACGCAAGGATGCCATCACCATGGCCGAAATCAATGACGCTGTCGACCGCGTTGTTGCCGGAATGGAAGGTACGCCCCTCGTGGACAGCAAGAGCAAGCGGCTGATTGCCTACCATGAGATCGGTCACGCTATCATCGGCACCTTGATCAAGGGTCACGACCCGGTGCAAAAGGTGACGCTGATTCCCCGCGGTCAAGCCCAAGGTCTGACCTGGTTTACCCCCAATGAAGAACAGTCGCTGATTTCGCGATCGCAGCTGCTGGCTCGTATCTCTGGGGCTCTTGGTGGTCGAGCTGCTGAGCAGGTGGTGTTTGGCGATGCTGAGGTTACTACTGGTGCCGGAAATGACCTGCAGCAGGTGACCGGCATGGCCCGCCAGATGGTAACCCGCTTCGGGATGTCGAGTTTGGGGCCGCTTTCCCTAGAAGGACAGCAGAGCGAGGTGTTTTTGGGCAACAACCTGATGACGCGATCGGAGTACTCTGAGGAGATTGCCTCCCGCATTGATGCCCAGGTTCGCAGCATTGTTGCGAAGTGCTACGAGGAGGCTTGTAGCATCATTGAGGAGCATCGGGTGGCGGTTGACCGGCTGGTGGACCTTTTGATTGAGAAGGAAACCATTGATGGCGATGAGTTCCGTCAGATTGTGGCGGAGTATGCCGATATTCCTGAGAAAGAGCAGTTTGTGCCGCAGCTGTAAGGGCGCAGGTTTAATAGCTCACCGGTGAATTTGTGAGCCGTTAATTATTAGGTGGGGACGTGGGTAATGCCGACGTCCCTATTTTTTGCGTCAGTCCCAATACCCTGTAGAGGTTACGGCTGAGAGGGTCGCGATATGCGCTTGGCTAGGATGTGCATGATTTCGTTGGGATGGCCGGTGGGTACTGCCTTGGTCCAGTCATTCGGCTCTGCGTAGCCGTAGTAGTGCATGGAGGCAATGTGATTTTGCACAGTGTAGGGGTGGCCAATGGCGATAACGCGCAGGGTGTGGTGGCCTGAATTTTCGCCAGGACAATCTCCGTCGGGCCAGGGGAAGTTGGCCCGATAAGTGTGGGATGACATGTTTGTTGATCTTCTTGGTGTGTTTGAGGGGCGCTCAAACACTAAGCCACCCCGCTGGTTGGTGCCACATGGCACGGGCAAAGCGGGGTGGCTTACCAAGGAGGTGTACAAAGATCGTACATTTGGTTAGCCTCCGACTTGCTTGCTTCAAGTTTGCGAGGTTAGCCTGTTGACCGTGTTGCTAGCGCGGTCAGCGGGCGCTTATGTTTGAACGCTGAGCGAGAATCTATAGGATTGATGGGGTAATTGTCAATGCCTGGGCTTCAATTCATGAGCGTTGCTGCTAGGGAATTAGGCGGCTGCAAATCAGTGATCGCTGCTGCAAGTTGATAGTTGAGCCGTCACAATTGAATGATCATGCCTGAAATTAGAGAGTTGAGCGATCGCAATTGGATAATCGCGGTGCAAATCGATAGTTGAGCGATCGCAATGCAGTTGTCATGGCCGCAATTAGAAAGTTGAGGCGTCACATTACGATTGTGATGCATGGATAGGGCTTTGGTTGAACCTAATAGAGATACTGCAGGGGTATTTAGTTGCGTTGCACCGTCGTTGGGCGTGAGCAGTGCTGAAGGCGATCGTCTTTATGGGAGCTCCTTAGCGACTTCTCAGGCCACTGTCGCGTACAGGACCCCGCCGAGAATTTACAAAATCGTATTTGCTAGCGCCAACGACGACGACGCCCAAACCTGGCTCCTAGAAGACGAATACGAACCCATCGAAGGACGGCTTCCGGCGGTCGAGTAGCGCACGCGACGTACTTGCCGCGATATAAAAGCTTCACCTTCCCAAGCCCTTCTCCAGAAAAGCCGTGCGGTCTTCAACATGCTGACCTAAACTGGATAGAGAGCAAGGGGGCCTCGCTGACTGGTCCC
>JBARYO010000188.1:0-5322 GCA_049647905.1 Elainellaceae cyanobacterium
ATACTAGACAGTACGGTTAGATAGTGCGGTGGTATGTCAACGCAGGCAGCGCCGTGTTATCACTGCTAGATGTACCCCGCCCAACTGTGCTGACGCTTTGGCCTTAGGAGAAACACAATGAATGTCTTTGGAATCGGCCTGCCCGAAATGGCACTGATTTTTATCGTGGCCCTTTTGGTCTTTGGCCCTAAAAAGCTACCAGAGATTGGTCGTAGCTTTGGGAAAGCGCTTCGCAGCTTTCAGGACGCATCAAAAGAATTTGAAAGTGAGTTTAAGCGTGAGGCCGAAGCCATTGAGAAGGTGGTCAAGGAGCCGGTGAAAGCGACTCTAGAGCCACCAGAGCGCAGGGCGATCGCCTCGGGAGAGGCTGAACAGCAGGCCGCCGCTGAGGCTAGCGAGGCTTCTCCGGAGATTCCAGAGGCCAGTATTGAAGAGGCCAGTATTGAGGACGAGGAGCCAGCGGCCCCTCACGCTTAGTCCTTAGGCTTTAGTGTCTCAAGTTCACCACATCCAACTCTAAAACCGCAATGACGGATGATGTTCAGCCATTGCCACAGCTGCTTGTGGGCCTAGGCAATCCTGGTACAAAATATGCCAAGACTCGCCACAACGTTGGGTTTGACGTCCTTGACCAGCTCTCCAAGCGGTGGCAGATTTCCATGTCAGAGCACCGCAAGTTTCAGGGAGAGTTTGGGGAAGGGTTTGCCGGCCCTGGGCAAAAGGTCAGGTTGCTAAAGCCCAACACCTATATGAACCGGTCGGGGCAATCGGTGCGGGCGGCTACGGACTGGTTTAAGCTGCCGCCCCAGTCAGTTTTTGTGATTTACGACGATATGGATCTACCCTTGGGGCGGCTGCGGCTGCGGCTGTCTGGGTCTGCTGGCGGGCACAACGGGATTAAGTCCTTGATTTCCCACTTAGGAACGCAGGCATTTCCTCGGCTGCGAATTGGCATCGGAGCCCCAAAGCAGGTCGATGCCGACCGAGAAATGGTGTCCCATGTGCTAGGGAAATTCTCGCCTGCTGAAGCTAAAGTGCTGGATGAAGTGCTTTACCTCACAGTTAAGGCCACCGAGCTAGCCCTGGACAAAGGGGTTGAGGCCGCGATGAACCGCTATAACGGGTGCTCCGTGGAGCTACCCTAGCATGCCCCGCCCCCGCAAGCGCTTTGGACAACATTGGCTTAAGAGCGATCGCATTCTGCAGAACATCGTATCGGCGGCAGATCTGAAGGACGGAGATTGCGTCCTGGAAATTGGCCCCGGCACCGGTCTATTGACCCGCTCGCTGGTGCAGATGGCGGCGGTGGTAGCCGTAGAGGTGGACCGAGATCTCTGCAAAATGCTGCGCAAACAGTTCGAGGCCGAGCCACGGTTTGCCCTGATTGAGAACGATATTTTGACCCTAGGTGACGAAGCGATCGCGTCCCCATTTGGTACTCCCACCAAAGTGGTGGCCAATATCCCGTATTACATCACTGGACCAATTCTGGAGCGCCTGCTGGGAACCATTGAGCAGCCCGCCCCCCTGCGCTACAAGAGCCTGGTGCTTTTGGTGCAAAAGGAAGTCGCCGATCGCATCTGCGCTAAGCCAGGCTCACGGGCCTTTGGGGCGCTCTCCGCTCGGCTGCAGTATCTGGCCCACTGCGAGCTCATCTGCCCCGTCCCGGCATCCGCCTTCTCCCCACCGCCCAAGGTCGAATCCGCCGTCATTCGCCTGAGGCCCCGCCCCTTTTCTCCCAGTGCCATTAGCCCCAGCCAGATGGACCGGTTGCTTAAGCAGGGGTTCGCCGCCAAGCGGAAGATGTTGCGCAACAACCTCAAAGGACTGATTGAGAGCGATCGCCTCCTGCAAATCATGGCCGAAATTGGAGCGTCGCCCCAGGCCCGTGCTGAGGATTTGAGCGTGGAGCAATGGGTGAGGTTGAGTAATGATTGCGCTGGAGAAATGAGAGAATAGGTGCCGTACTACCTCATCAGCCCATGCAAACCTGCACTATCACCGCTCCCGCTAAGGTCAACTTCTACATCGAAATTCTAGGCGATCGCCCAGACGGCTTTCACGAGCTGGCGATGGTGATGCAGAGTATTGAGCTTGCGGATCGGGTGACCCTCAGTGCAGATGGGGGTGGTGTAGGTATTCAGGTCCACTGCGACCATCCCCTAGTCCCCAAAGATGACAGCAATTTGGCGTACCGGGCAGCGGACCTCATGCGCCAGACCTTTCCCAAATCCTTCGACCGCTTTGGCGGCGTAGACATCACCATCGACAAGGTTATTCCAGTGGGGGCGGGTCTAGCCGGAGGCTCGGCAAACGCCGCTGCCGTCCTCACTGGACTAGACCTGCTGTGGCAGCTGGGGCTGACGCAGCTAGAGCTACAGACGTTAGGGGCCAAGTTGGGGTCCGATATTCCCTTTTGCATTTCTGGGGGGACGGCCCTAGCAACCGGACGGGGGGAACGGCTCTCACCGCTGTCCAGCTTTGGGCCGCTGTACCTAGTGCTGGCTAAATACCGCCAGCTGACGGTGTCTACGGCTTGGGCCTACCAAACCTATCGTCAGCAGTTCGCATCCACCTACATTTCAGGGCCAGATGCTGTAAACGATCGCCATAGCCAGATCCACGCCGCACCGCTGATTGCGGCCCTAATGCAGCAGGATGCCACAGCGCTCGGCCAGCACCTCCACAATGATTTGGAGAAGGTGGTATTGCCAGCCTATGCTGACGTCGTGCAGCTTAAGGCTGTGCTAGAGGCGCAAAATCCCTTGGGTGTATTGATGTCTGGCTCGGGGCCAACGGTCTTTGCCCTGGCTCAATCTGCTGGAGATGCGGAGCGCATCGCGGCAGCAGTGCGGGACACCCTCAACAATCCTGACCTCGATCTTTGGGTCACCCGAGGCACTCCCATGGGCACAAAGCTTGCTGCTGCAGATTGACCCAGCGCCAGGTTGATCTGCTTCAAACTGCCCCAGGCGAATTAGCTTAGACTTAAAACTAAAGACATCTTCACCGCGCTCCCATGGCTTCCACTGACCCCACCTCATCCCCAAGCCCGACCACCGACGATATTACGGCAGCATCAGACGCCAAAGCGGCACCCACCTCGCCCTGGCGTTGCTTTGGTGGCGTGGCGATCGCTGCCCCCATGGCCTACGCCCTGTACCAAATGACCCTGTCCATCGCCCAAACCCTGGCCGACAACCCCATCAAATCTAACGGCGCGGTCGCAAACAACATCGCTGTTCTGGTGCGAACCTTAGTGATAGGCATGGTGGCTCTTGCTGCCGGTATTTTTGCATTGGTGGCGCTGGGCTTATTGGCGCTAGGCATTCAGCTGCTGGTCAAATCTGCCTTTTCCTCCTCAGCATCTCAGGATGCGTAAGCCATGACCGTTGGCATTTGGGTGCTAGGAGACCAGCTCAACCAGAACCACGCGGTCCTGCAGCAGCGCTATTCTGAACGGGACAAAACCCCCGTCGTTTTCATTGAGTCGTCGGCATTTGCGCAGCAGCGGCCCTACCACCGGCAGAAGCTGGTGCTGGTGTGGTCCGCCATGCGCCACTTTGCCGAGGAGCTACGGGGAGCGGGATGGCCGGTGACCTATGCCATCGCGTCAGATTTTGCGTCACCGCTGACAGACTGGATCGAGGCCGAGGGCATTGACGATCTGTGGGTAATGCGGCCCAGCGATCGCCCCTTTGAGCAACTAGTTTTGACCCTAGAGCTGCCCTGTGCCCTAACGCTGCAGCCCAACAGTCAGTTCCTTTGGTCCGGCGAGGACTTTGCCCAATGGGCCAGCCAGCGCAAATCACTGCTGATGGAGACCTTTTACCGCGAGGGACGTCGCCGGTTTCAGGTGCTGATGGTGGGGGACAAGCCCGTAGGTGGCCAGTGGAACTACGATAAATCCAACCGCAAGCCCCCCAAGGGCGACCTCAATCCGCCAGAGCCGCTGTGGTTTGCGCCCGATCAGATGACCCAGGACGTTATTGACTGGGTTGAATCCAACGGCTTTTCCAGCTACGGCAGCCTAGAGCCCTTTCGCTGGGGGGTGACGCGATCGCAAGCGCTGCAGGTCTTGGACTATTTCATTGAGCAGCGGCTAGCCGGGTTTGGCCCTTACCAAGATGCCATGGTCACCGGGGAGGAAACCCTGTGGCATGCCATGCTGTCTCCCTACCTAAATTTGGGCCTGCTGCAGCCCATGGAAATCATTGAAGCAGTGGAAACGGCCTACCACGAGGGAGACATCCCCATCAACAGCGCCGAAGGACTAATTCGCCAAATTCTCGGCTGGCGCGAATATATGCACGGCATCTATACCCAGGTGGATGACGACTACCCCAACCACAACTGGTTTGACCATCAGCACCCGCTACCCGAGTTCTTTTGGGATAGCGACAAAACCGAAATGAACTGCCTTAAGCAGAGCCTGGGCCAAGTGGAAACCACGGGCTACGCGCACCACATTCAGCGGCTGATGGTGCTGAGCAATTTTGCGCTGATTTCAGGTCTGTCGCCCCAAGCGGTGGAGAATTGGTTCCACGCGGCCTTTATCGACGCCTACGACTGGGTGATGCAAACCAACGTGATTGGCATGGGGCTGTTTGCCGATGGGGGGATGCTGGCCTCTAAGCCCTATGGCTCCTCAGCCAACTACATCAATCGCATGAGCGATTACTGCAAGGGATGTCACTACAGCCACCGTAAGCGCACCGGCGAAAACGCCTGCCCCTTCAACTTTTTCTACTGGGATTTTTTGGCCCGGCACCGGGAGAAGCTCTCGTCTCAGGGTCGGATGAACCTGATTTTGGCGAATCTGGACCGGATGTCGACGGAGGATGTGGCGGAGATGCAGCAGGCGGCAATAGATTGGCATGAACAGCAGAGGGGAGCTTAACCGGATTGGCGCAATCACCTACACCTCGTTGGTGAAGCTAGTCGGGTTAATCGGCGCAATGTAGTCTACATTTGCCCGTACATAGCAAATGTAGGCCCGTCTGGGCTCGCTAGCGACGCGTTGCTGCACATCTAGCCAGTTCGCTCTTGACCTTAAGCCAGGTCCGACCGTTCGCAAGCTCAATGGCATTGTCGCTCTGGTTGACGAGCACCGAGTCCACCACTGCGCCATAAAATAAGGTGACTACAACAGAGCCGCTGACATCTCGGCAGTTCAGCCCGTCTCGATCGCGGTCAATCACAAGCCACTGACGGTGCTGGTAAAATCCTCGATTACCCAATACCCGCGTTGAGTGGAAATCACCATTAGCATCAAATTCTGGGGTGTCAGCTGTTTGGGCTTGTGCGACGCCAGTCATGGAG
>JBARYO010000189.1:0-3222 GCA_049647905.1 Elainellaceae cyanobacterium
CCTACTATGAGTCAATGGGAGAGCGGATTCCGTCTGACCAGCGGGGAACATTGTCCCGTCCTACCGTGGCAGAGGTGTATCGCTATCGCGCCTCTGTCGATGATGCGATGCAGGCATTAATTACCGCAGAAGCGGGCAATTCAGAGCTAGAATCGCTGATCGTTTTGGGCCTCAACCACGAGCAGCAGCACCAGGAGTTTTTATTCACCAATATCAAGCATATCTTTGGCAGCAATCCGCTACGCCCCGTCTATAAGGCTGACCTGCCAGCCCCTAACAGGGCAGCTGCGAGTAAACCGCTCGATTGGTTAGACTATTCGGCGCAGCTGGACAAAATCGGTTACGAGGGGAAAGGCTTTTGCTTCGATAACGAGCAGCCTCGCCATAACGTCTATCTCCATGACTATCAACTGGCGTCTCGACTTGTCACCAACGGCGAATACCTGGAATTTGTAGAAGCCGGTGGCTATACTAATTCTGACCACTGGCTATCGGAAGGCTGGGCTGCAGCTCAGTTGAGCCACTGGCAAGCTCCGCTCTATTGGGAGCGCATCGATGGCGATTGGTGGTCCATGACATTGGGCGGGATGCGCCGCTTGGCTGAAACCGAGCCAGTGTGTCACGTGAGCTTCTATGAGGCCGATGCCTATGCCCGCTGGGCCGGTAAGCGGTTGCCGACGGAGGCCGAATGGGAAACAGCGACAGCGGGCGTCTCTGTGACGGGAAACCTCCTAGACAGCGGGCGGCTTCACCCAACTCCAGCCCACGGCAATGGCCAACCCGACCAGCTCTTTGGTGATGTGTGGGAATGGACCAACAGCATGCATCAGCCTTACCCTGGCTATCGCTTAGGGGCTGGGGTCGTGGGGGAATACAACGGCAAGTTGATGTGCAATCGCTTTGTCCTGCGGGGCGGCTCTTGCGTGACGCCGCTGTCCCACATTCGACCGACCTACCGCAACTTTTACCCCCCATCTACCCGGTGGCAGTTCACGGGCATCCGCTTGGCGGATACGCCAGGATAGTCCCTTTACGCCAACCCCACAGCCAGCGCAATACCCTTTTCGTCTCGGAGTTTTTCCATGCACCCCAAGCCCATTCCACCCGGCCCTGGTCAAGAGTCCGTATGGGACTATCCCCGGCCACCTCGCATTGAAGATGTCACCAAGCACATCAAAATCATTTTCAACGACAAACTCATTGTGGATACCCATCGCTCTAAACGAGGACTGGAAACCAGCCATCCCCCGACTTACTATATTCCCATCGACGATATCAAAATGGAGTACTTAACGCCGACCACCCACGCAACCTACTGCGAGTGGCGAGGCTGGGCAAAGTACTACACATTGACGGTGGGCGATCGCCAAGCGAAGAATGTGGCCTGGTACTACACTGAAATCTTCCCGGCCTATGACGAGGTCAAAGACCATGTTGCGTTCTACCCCGGACCCATGGATGCCTGCTACGTTGACGACGAAAAAGTGCAGCCCCAGGCGGGGGCGTTTTACGCGGGGTGGATCACCAGCGACATTGTGGGGCCGTTCAAAGGCGACCCCGGCACGCGGGGCTGGTAATCATGTGTAGACTCCTCGCCTATCTGGGCTCCCCCGTTCAACCCAACCGGTTGATTTACGCCCCTGAGCATTCCCTTGAAGTTCAGAGCTACAGACCCCAAGAAACGATGACCACCTCGGTCAACGCCGATGGGGTGGGCTTGGGTTGGTATCATCCCGACCGCGATGCGGCTCCCTTTACCTACAAAAACATCTTGCCTATTTGGGCGGACATTAACCTCCCCCACCTCAGCCGCTACATTCAAACAGACTGTTTCTTGGCGTATATTCGCAGCGCCACGCCGGGGCAGCCGTCTAGCCTGGTCAACTGCCAACCCTTTACCCATGGCCCGCTTGTGTTTACCCACAATGGAGCCGTTAGAGATTTCCGAGATACTCTCTACCAGCCCATCCGCAAGCATCTCACGGACAAAATCTACCGGACCATTGAAGGGACGACGGACTCCGAACATATCTTTGCCCTCATCGCCAACGAGCTAGAGGTGAATGGGGACAGTCTAGAGGCCGCTCTTCAAGAGACCTTAAAGACCCTCACGAAGCTAGCGGCCTGTGATGATGTGACCTTTAGCGCCAACGTTGTTGTGAGCGATGGCCACCGGCTCGTCGCCTCCCGCTTTGCTCGGGGCATCCCGGCTCCTTCCCTGTACTGGCTCCCCAACGATTCTACGTTCCCAGACTCAGTTGTCGTAGCGTCTGAACCCTTATTTCCAGGGGACTGGATGCCTTTTGAAGAAGATAGCCTTCTCTGCGTAGAACAGGGCAGCTCACCTCGGCTCCAGCCTATTGAGGCATGACCGACATAAGCCCGTGGGATGAGGCGATTCAAGGCATTGTTGAAGGAGGGAAACAGCGTGAGTGACGCCACCTATGGGGCTGGGTATGGATCGACAAGCCGAGTGCATGACGCAGCGAGAGATATGGGACTGACGCCGAGGGTTTACCGCCGCGATGGTAAAGGCGAAGTCATTTACTATGGGCTGCGGCAGACTGTTCTGGGGCTGGTGATGATGGCAGCAAGCGATCGCGGCTTGTGCTTGGCTGAGTTTGGGGCGGAGGAGGACGCGCTGTTGGAGCAGCTCAGCGCTGAATTCTCTAAGGCTGACATCAGGGCTTCGGATGCTGGCAACAGCAAGCCCCTAGATGACTGGATGACGGCGCTGGATGCCTATCTTGCTCATCAGGCCCCGCACCCCGACCTGCCGCTAGATCTAAGGGGAACGGCGTTCCAGATGATGGTTTGGCGGTTTCTGCTCAGCGTCAAAGCGGGGGAGACGTTGAGCTACCAAGCGCTTGCTGAGGCTGTGGGCAAACCTAAGGGGGCTCGGGCCGTGGCCTCTGCCTGCGGCGCAAACAAAATCGCTGTGTTGGTACCTTGCCATCGTATTTTGCGGGGTGACGGGGGGCTGGGGGGCTATCGATGGGGGCTGGAGCGGAAGCGGGCTTTGCTGGAGCTGGAAAAATTGGAATGAATTCTTCGTCTTGAAATGAGACTACAATACCCATCGTGAGTCCCAAAGCGAAAATTATAGCCTCACTTCAAGACGAAGAATTACCTGGTGGCGGATGCCTGACAGGTTAAGAGAATAGACCAGTAGTCAAGGGGTGCAAAAACGGTGTAGGAAAGAGCTATTGACCAGCCTATGGC
>JBARYO010000190.1:0-1555 GCA_049647905.1 Elainellaceae cyanobacterium
GATTTATCGGTAAACAGGCTTCCGATGAGGCTGTAGTTTTCAGCGAGCCCAACTCGGCTACCGGATGCTTGAAGCAAAAACTGTGATTGTTGATAAGCGTCGAGAGCTTCAGCCGTTCGGCCCAATCCCTGGTAAGCTTCTCCTAAGCTACTAAGAGTGTCGCCTTCAAGGTCACTGTTACCCATTTCTCTAACAATGGGCAGGGCTTCCTCTAGAATATCCATAGCTTCAGCATAACGCTCCCACCTTGTATACATCCAACCTAGATTGTTGAGAAATCGGCCCTCATGATAGAGATTATCTAGTTCTCTAATAATTAAAAGAGCTTGGCCCCAGGTTTTAGCTGCTAACTCGTATTGTTCTTGCTCTGCATACACGGATGCAATACTGTTTAGGACTTTTGCCTGAGCATAGCGATCGCCTAATAATCCAAAGAGGTCTATCGAGCTCTGCAAAGAGCTTTCTGCTTGCTCATACTGCCCTAGTTCAGTTCGAATATCGCCAATGAGCTGGTGAGTCAACGCTTCTCCCTGTCGGTAGAAGTATTCCATTTCAGCGGAGTTGAACTCTGCTTGCCAAAATGGGATAGTTTGCATTAAAAGCTCGAGTGCTTTTGCGAGTTCACCTAATCGATAATACGCTTCTCCTAAATTTTTAAGGGTGTTCACCCATTGTGTTTGGCTTCTAGTAATATGTTCAAAAATTTGCAATGCCTGCTGATACACAGTCACAGCTTCCTGATACTGCCCTAGGTTGATATAAGCAACACCCATGTCATTCAGAACACGCCCCTTGAATTCCTGAAATTCCTCGTCTTGCGCGACTGGTGAATGCTCTTCTTCTAAAGCACCAATTGCCGCCATGGAACTTTCGTAGGAGAATAAGGCATGAGAGTACTGATTTAAGGCTCTATATGCCCGCCCAATTAAGTGATGTGTACGAGCAGACCCTACTAAGTCGCCTATTTCCCTTTGAAGCGTTAGTACCTGATGATATGTTAGAATCTCTCTCTCATAATCATCTTTTTCACGATGAGCTGCTGCGGATTCGAGCAAACGCTCGATATCCGTCTGCTGTTCTAAATGCGCTGTAGATTCAATTTTACTCTCATGGCAGCATTGTTTTTCAAAAGCGAAGACTTTGTCTAAACTTAATACGCTGAATGCCAATAGAAGAAGAAATGCCATGATGCATACGATTAAGATGCTTCGCCAGCAGATGTAAATTCTGGGCTATCTGTAGCAATGGGTGTCATATCTGATCCCCCTCCACTCCAGAAGCTAGCCATGGTATCTCCAATTGCTCTAATTTGACTCAGAAGAGCTTTAACTTCTCGGCTAGTAGTATCATTTTGCTGCCCTGAGCTTTTCAAATCGTCTAATTTAGAAATAGATTGTTCCAGGGATGTCTGACAGCTCATTGCTACTTCAAGAAGTCCGTCGTACTCTGTGAACGTAGATGCAACCAGTCCTCTTCGTCCATTGCCTGTGCGCTGTCTCCATCTTTCAAAATTTTCGCTGCATTCTGTTATTACATTTTCTTCTGTGTCTAGTAG
>JBARYO010000191.1:0-1958 GCA_049647905.1 Elainellaceae cyanobacterium
GCATTAAACACCTCAACCCGAATTTCATCGCCGACGCCGAGCAGATATCCCGCACTAACGGGGGCTGTGCCTTGGGGTTGGGGGTCAGTCTGGACAGACTGGGCGAGGGCGGGAGGTGGCTCGGTCAGCAATAGGGTAGGGGGTGCGACTAGGGTAGCAAGCGTCAGAGCAGTCATAGATTGGCGAAGCATAAGTCAGTTCCCTCAATACAGTTTGTGGGCGATCGCTTGTTCAAGCCGTTGCTGAATCTGAGCGTTGGTATGCTCAAGGCTGAAGCGTTGGCAGGCTTTCAGATAACCCCGGTGGGCAATGCGGCTGGCATCCTCGCGCTTACCGCAGCAGCTCAGTAAAACTTCGGCTAGGGTTTGGACATCGCCAGCGGGGGTGAGCCAGCCCGTCTGGCCATGGTCAATTAGCTCGGTTGCCCCACCGGCATTAGCGGCGACCACGGGGCGATGACACAGCATCCCCTCGACAATCACCCGGCCAAACGGTTCTGGGGCCGTAGACGTATGGGCCACCAAGTCACAGGCCGCCATCAGCTGGGGAATGTCAGTCCGAAAGCCCAAGAACTTGACGCGATGCTGGAGACTAGAGGCTTTGATTTGCGCTTTCAGCTGCTGGACGTAATCATCTTCCCCAAATAGGGCATCCCCAACCAGAAGCGCAACAACATGCTCAGGAACCTGCTTAAGTGCTTCAACTAGAACATGCTGGCCCTTCCAGGGAGAGAGGCGGCTAAAATGGCCGACGACAAACTGGTCATCTTCGATCTGCAGGGACTCTCGCAGGGCAGCGCGATCGCTCTGGCTCACAGCATAGGTTTGGGAGCAAAAGCCGTTGTACACCACATGGACATGGTCCTCTCGCCCCCCGGCTTCAACGAGCGCCTCCTTGCTGGCGTGGGAGTTGGCAATCACGAGGCGGGCTCGGTTGGCCAGCCCAACGATGATGCGTCGATTCGTAGCGCTGAAATGGTCGGGGGA
Organism: Elainellaceae cyanobacterium; assembly: GCA_049647905.1. Classification (GTDB taxonomy): domain Bacteria; phylum Cyanobacteriota; class Cyanobacteriia; order CAKZMO01; family CAKZMO01; genus JBCCAG01. The sequence goes on from JBARYO010000191.1 coordinate 987, forward strand.
AACAATGTCGTGCAGGTGGTACACAACGGGGCGACGGGACAAGACGCCAGCGATCGCACCCACAACCAAGGCTTTTTGGGTATTGGCGTAGATTAAATCGTAGGACCGGCTCAGCTGACTGACCTTGAGAATTAGCGGAAGCAGGCGATTGAGGCTTTTGATCCCAGCAAGGGCTCCGCTACTCTTTTGAACCTGAATCGTGTCGTCTATGAGGGTTTGGACTGGAATCTGCCGCTGTCTGAGGTAGTCAGGGAACGGCCCTTCGTTGAAAACCGCAACCAAGCTATTGTGGCGGTAAGGATACGCAATATCCGCTAGGCAGAGTTCAGCCCCACCAAGGTTACTACTTTGGTCAAGAAATAGTAGTTTCATGGATTTTGTTAAACGGTCTCCAGCAGCACCTGCTCAACGCGGTCCGCAATGGTGGGCCAGTTGAAATGGGTCGTGGCATAGTCCCGACAGGCGGCATTTGCCGGTAGCGTGATGCTGCCGTTCAGCGCCGCCTTCAGCGTCGTACCAATAGCGTCAGCGTCGGCAGATGACGTAATCAGTTCAGGCGAAAACCCACTGATAATCTCTGGCATGCCGCCTACGGGGGTACAGAGGGCCGGGGTACCGCAGGCCAGGGATTCTAGGATCACAAGCCCAAACCCTTCTAGGGCTTGACTGGGCATGACGGTGAGATCTGCGGCTTGGTAGGCCGTGGGAAGGTCATCATCGGGTAAGTATCCTAAAAACCTGACCTGCTGATGCAGATCAAGGGCCTCGACCTGGGCTTCCAACGCCCCTCGCAGCGGCCCTTTTCCGGCGATCGCCAGCCAAACATCCTGCTTCTGGGCTCCCAGCCGGGAAATTGCCGTGAGCAGCTTGTCCAACCCCATGCGGTGCACCAGACGGCGCGGCGTGAACAGAATGAAGCGATCGCTGGGCCAGCCGAGGGTCTTGCGGGCCTCTTGCTGGGATAGATTAGCC
>JBARYO010000192.1:0-3405 GCA_049647905.1 Elainellaceae cyanobacterium
GCGGTGGAATATGCCTTTGCGCCCTTGGTTCAGCGCCTCAACCAAGTGGAGGGACTGACCGTGAGCCTCGCGCCGCTGCGCAGTGGCTACTGGGGACAGGATATTACGGTAACAGGGCTACTCACGGGGCAAGATTTACTTAGCCTCAAAGGGCAAGATTTGGGAGATGGCATCCTGCTGCCGTCGTTGATGTTGAAGCATGACGAGGCTAGGTTTCTAGATGACATGACGGTGGCAGCGGTGGCAGAGGTGCTGCAGACGCCCATCCATGTGGTCAATGGCGTCGATGCCCTGATTCAGGCTTGCCTCACGGCACAGCAGCCTAGCCCTGCTGGTGCGATCCCCTAAGGGCCAGCGCCATGACGCCCATTGCCCTCATCACTGACTTTGGCCTTCAGGACGCCTACGTTGGGATCATGAAAGGCGTGATCATGGCGATCGCTCCCACGGTCTCTTGCCTCGATCTCACCCATATGGTGCCGCCCCAGGACATTCGGGCTGCCCAATTCCATCTCATAACGGCGTACCCCTATCTGCCATCGGGGACGGTTTACTTAATCGTTGTTGACCCCGGCGTGGGTAGCGATCGCCGCGCCATTGCGGTGCGGTTTCCCTGGGGCACGGTAGTCTGCCCCGATAATGGAATACTAACTGGCCTGCTGGGTCGCCATCCGTCAGAGCAGCTGCAGGCCGTCACGTTGACGCAACCAGCCTACTGGCGATCGCACCATGGGACTGCTGTCCCGCAGGTCAGCGCCACATTCCATGGCCGAGATATTTTCGCGCCCGTCGCGGCTCACCTTGCAAGGGGAACCCCGCTGATGCAGGTAGGCACACCCACCCTGGTTTCATCCCTCGTCCAACTGCCGGACCTGCTGCTGCCGGAACAGGCCACCAGCGGCGTCATTCAGTACATTGACCACTTCGGCAATCTGATTTCTACGATTCCCGCCGCCGCTGCCCACGACTCCTGGGTTGCCGTGATTGGCGATGGCCCCGTAGGACCGGCCAGAGGCCCTCGCGCTATTCCCTCGGGGAAAACCTATAGCAGCGTCGCCCCCGGGCAGCTCGTGGCTCTTGTGGGTAGCCATGGCTGGATCGAAATTGCAGCACATGGGGGCCGAGCCAGCGACATGCTCCAAGGCACGATTGGTCAGCCGGTCGCCATTCGCCACACCAAAGTATAGAAAGATACAGGGCTGGGTATATTAGCATCAGCTATTTCCCCAGGGGGGCTATTGCCCCTCAGCTATATCAGGCAATTCGGGATACCCTGGAAAGCGTTGCGCTCCCTTGCCTTGGGCCAACCTTAGCCGATAGCCCAGCCGATAGTCCTAGTCGACAGTGGGAGCCATGGCACTCTCAGTGTTCCGCCAACTCTCACGTCATTTGCTGAAGCGACCCAACCGTTATGAAGCTTTCTTTCCGGGGTGTTGTATACGAGAGCCCGTTTCTGTCTACTGATGTCTATTCAATTTCTGATTTTCCGTCACAGTACGGTGCGCTGTCCCACCAAATGAGCCAGATCCCAGGTCTAGATGCCCCGAAGCAGAGCAACGCACCACAATATTCATACGCAGAGAATTTGTATCTAGAGTCACAGACTCAGACGATCGCGGTGCCGCTGTTGCCCTCTCCCATCGCGTCCATCCTCGTTGCGGTCTGGGAACCAGCGCCGCTAGATGAGTCCCGCATCCGGCCTTTTCACTTCGTGGCCAAGTATCTTCTCTCATCCCAGCAGGCAGTGTTTGGTTTGCTGAAGCATTACCATACCGTCTATCTCGACACTCCGGAGAACCCTGCGCCCCATTTTTTCATTGGCGTCCGTGGCTCATTGATTCAGATGATGGCGTCTTTGCCGGGATGAGCTTCAACCTTCATTAGAATAAGGTGGCCAGAGCCTTCTACCTCTGCCAGACCGTCGACTCTGGCAACGAGACCATACAACAGCTGGCCTGCCAGGCTACCCAGGGCAATGACCCCGAATCTGCCCTGGCAGAATGTTTGGAACGCTTAGAGCGTGGCCGACACCATCAAGATGCTGTTCGTAAGGCCATGGTTGCCATTTTCGATTGCCTTGGGGATGACCATCCGTTGACCAAGGCATACCGCAGGAAGATGATGATGGCGCTGTTTTAGCCGCCGCGCAAGATAGGGATGCTTTAAGCGCTCTAAGCCTTTATGGCATGAACCGCGATAGGTTCTGTCGCTGCTGTTACCTCTGTCGCTATGGCCTCTTCCGCTGTTACGTCTTCCGCTGGTGCCTCTGTCCTCATAGCATTTTGAGAATGCACAATCAGGACTGAGCAAGGCGCATGATGGTTCACGTACTGGCTTACGCTGCCCAACAGAATTTCCTGAATGCTAGAGCGTCCCCGGCTACCCACCAAGACTAGGTCCGCATTCCACACCTTTGCCTGTCGGCAAACCAGTGGCCCAGCGCTTCCCTTCGTCAGGCTAACCGACGCGGCTACTCCGTTGGCGATCGCGTTATCGGCCCGAGCGCGAAGCAGCTTCAGCTGCTGCTGCTCGTACTCCCGCTCCTGCTGCCAGTACATGGCCATGGCCTCATGGTAGACATCGGGAGCATACTCCATGCCAACGCTGCTTGGCAGGTGGGGTGATTCGGCATCGTGGAAATCTAGCACATGGAGCAACAGCAGCTCTGCCTTGAGCGCTTGCGCCAGATCTCGGCCTTTCTCGTACATGTCGTTGTCGCGCTCCGAGTGATCCAATGCCACTAAAATGCGGTGAAACATAGCGTATTTCCTCTAGTCACAGTAGGCCGACTGCGCACTCCTCACACCTTAGTGCCCACATTCAGCACAGGTTGCGCACCGACCTTGTCTATGACACTAGCGACTCAAGGTGAGGATTTCATGACGATAGGGCCAATAACACAAGCCTTAATACAGTTCATAGCGCAGCAGGCGACAGTCAATTCCCCCGTTGAGCACTGGAATACGCCGCGATGCCCGTAGTCCAATATGCTTGGCTAGTGTCATGTTGCCGCACAGCACGTAGGCCGTCCACCCTTGGCAGCGCTGCTTCAGCACATCCCCAAGCTGTTTGTAAAACGGGGTGAGCATCTCTACGGTTCCAATACGCTCCCCGTAGGGCGGGTTGCAAATAATGATGCCGTGGTCGGCGGGGGGCGTCATGTCCAAAAGGGCTGTCTGCTGCAGGGTCACATACTCAGCAACGCCAGCCCGTTCAGCGTTGCTCTGGGCCTGCTGAACTACCGCCCCATCGCGATCGCTGCCGACAATGGGAACCGACACCGCTGAACGCTGTTGCTCATGGGCCTCCTCTTGCTGCCGATCCCAAAGCGCTGCGTCAAAGTCAGGCCACCGCTGGAAGGCAAAGGTGCGCCCTAGCCCAGGGGCAATCTCCAGGGCCTGACGC
>JBARYO010000193.1:0-4278 GCA_049647905.1 Elainellaceae cyanobacterium
CAGCTCTCGGTAGACGGGCTCCACCTGCTCGCGAAAGGAATACTGGACATCGGGATTGAGGGCAACCAAATCGGACCGAAGCGTATCTAGGGTATCCACGGCCCCGGCGTAGTAGCGAATGGCGGCGGGCTGGGCCGCACCAGCGCTAGCATCGGCATCAGCCTCCGCTGATAATGCGCCCCATCTGCCATTGCCACTAATAGGCCATATCAGAGGCCCGAATGCTCTGTGCCTTTTGCAGGGCAGCATTGGTCACTTGTTTGGCTGTGTCCCAGTCCTGTTGAGTTTCATGCCAGGTTTCTGCAGTCCCCAGCGCGTAGGCGATCGCCTGGGCTGCAAAAATTCGCTCTGTGTTACCCAGGCTGAGAAAAAGCTGACCCGTCATCGGCTGGAGATCGAGGGACTTAGCCAGATCAAGCCCTTGGATGAGCTGGTCGTGGGAGCGGTCTAGCTCACCCCGGAGCCGCAGCAGGTTGCCTAAGTTGAGCAAGGCGTTTGCTTTGATGGCGGAGTCCGGCAGAGCCTGCAGTTGGCCTTCGACGTCATCAAGAATCTGAGCCGCGCGGTGATATAAGCCTAGGGAGCCCAGGGCCTGAACTTGGTTAATTCGGCTGCCAATCCCCGAGGGTTTCGCCAGCAGCGCTGTAATCGGCTTCAGCCCCATCCCAGCTCTGAAAGGCAGGCTGGGTCTGTCCGGTTGCGAAATAAAGCTGTCCCTGGGCATTCAAGACCTGCGCCCGGATCCGTCGTGGCGGGTCGGTTAGCGCCCTAAGTAAGGCGAAGCTCTGGTCGAGCAGCGTTTGAGCGGTGTCCCAGTTTCCGAGCTTTTGGAGTACAAGGGACTGTAGGGCTAGGGTTTGCGCTTGGTGGAGGCGATCGCCCCCCTCAGCGTAGGCTTGAACCGCCCGCTCTAGGCGCTGGTTGGCCTGAACATAGTCTTGGACATCGTAAAACGCCTTACCTTCCTGTACTAGCCCCTCTACCGCGATCGCCGAACTATCCGTCGCATCTTCTACAGTAGCGGCAGCAGCGTATTGAGACTGCTCTGATAAATGCAAGCTTGCGGCTACATCTGCACCTGTCGATACGCCTATTGCCAGACTCAGGCCAAGACTGAGACTGAAGAGTAAGCAATGATGCCATTTACAGGGGACTGACCTAGCCATAGGCAAGAAATCGATAGGGACTCTTGAGTATCTCAGAAGAGCAGCTAAAGATCCACCCTCATCCGCGCTCAGTATAGCCCTGTAGATTCTCGGGCTGAAACGGCTGCAGCGTCAGGGTGGCGCGGTTCACCACATCATCGCTGCCCTGGGCAATGATGATGTATTTCCCCTGGTTGAGGCGGTTGCGGTAGGCGATCGCATCACCGCTGGCGGTGGTCCAGCCCACCAGTCGGCCGGTGGCGTAGGCCCCCATCCCTGCGGCTACCGCGCCAAAAAGGCCGCCGATAACATGGTTTCCGAAGGCTCCAGCCCACTGAAACAGGCGAATATCTGTGAGTAAGTTAAACAGATAGCCTGCGCCAAAGCCGAAGGGAATCAGCCAGGGAATCAGGCTGTTGGATTGGCTATCGGCTTCCTCGTCGGGGTCAATTAGGCCGAACTGGTCGGCGCTTTTGTAGCCCTGGCCCAAAATATCGATTTGGTCCATCGGCAGCCCTTGCTCGCGCAGTCCAGCGTAGGCCGCTTCCGCTTGGACCCGGTTCGAGAAGACCGCAACGAGATAGTTTGTGGGGCTCTGAATTTGCATGGCGGTGTTCTCCTCAGACAGCTCATCTTGAGCCTAGCAAGTCCCAACGGAAAGGGGTATCTGTCATCTGTTGGAATGTGTTGCAGAGGACAGAACGGCATCACGCCCCTGCGGCATTTTCTTCAACATCGCTATCGATCCACACAACCCGCTCCCCGACAGGCGATCGCTTCCCTTCTGGTGACGGGTCATCGCTATAGCCGAGATACAAATACCCCAAGCAGCGATCGCTTGGCTCCAGGCCTAAAAACCCTTTCAGCTCATCGGTATAGGTCACGCCTCCCGAACCCCAAAATGAGCAGATGCCCTGGGCCGCCGCCGTCAGCATCATATTTTGGACACTGCAGGCCACCGCCTCAATGTCCTCAACTTCTGGAATTGCCGCCAGCTTGCGCGTCATGCCCAGCACAATTACGTGGGACGACTTCAGCACGTTAGTTTTCATCCGCGCGTACTTGTCGGCGCTAAACTCAGCCTCTGGCGTGAGCTGCTGGTAAAGATCAGCCTGAAACCGCGCGAGCCGGTTTAATCCATCTGCCGTAAACACAAAAAAGCGCCAGGGCTGTGCCTTGCCGTGGTTTGGAGCCCAATTTGCATTTTCCAGCAGTTGCCAAATCAGCTTGTCTTCAATAGGCTTGCCGTTGAAGCGACGCGGTTTGACGGATCGCCGTGCCTGAATAATATGGCTGAGTTGGTCCGCAATCGTATCAGTCATGCTGACGAAAAGGCTGTCCAGCCTGGGTTGGGTGGATCGGTTGTCCAGCAAAGCCGTCAGACGCCCCAGACTGCTTGATTTTGAGGCGCTTCAGCATAAGCTGCTCGTCCGTCTCGTTCCCCAAGTCAACCAGACCTTGGGGGAGAGGCGTCGAGCTAGATACCCCAACTGGATAGTTGCTAATGTGAACGGATATCGGCGTGAACAGAAACACGTTTTGGTTGATGCGCTCCTGATGACCATCCATGGCGAATACGCCACCGGCTACGTAGTCCACCGAGCGCTGGGCCTCTTCCGTATCCATGCTGTTGAGGTTGAGAATCACGGCTTTGCGATCGCGCAACGCCAAAATGGCCTCGGGCACCTCCTCAAACGAGCGCGGTTCCATGACCAGTAGCTCAGATTGGTTTGTGACTATGCCCGGCATTTCAACGACGTTTGAGGCATGCTCATACCCTAGCTCTGAGTACTCGTCGTCGTAGTGCGGCAGCTCATCTGCCACACCCAAAATATCTTGTATCCGATTCAGAAAGCTCATGGCGGTGACCGGTAAACATTCAGAGTTGGGCTTTATGGTTCAATTGTACTATTATTTTAGCGCAATCAAAGGACTCGTTTCGAGATATGGATTGGATGATTGACTGGGCTTCAGCAGTAGGGCCGCGTCCCATATGGGGCGGAGCATTGTTAGCGGCAGATGATGTTGGTTGAGGGAAGATATTTCCTTGGTCTTACTGCCCTGTCGTTTAGACCGCTTGTTGGGGGATGGACCATGGTAGTCGCTGCCGCCGGTTTTGAGTAAACCATAGCGATCGCAGAGCTGCAGGAGTCGGGTGACTTGACGACGGTTGTGGGTGGGGTGGTAGACCTCTAATCCCATGAGCCCGGCATCGACAAGGTCAGGCAGCACCGCTTCCACAGGGCCACCCCGGAATAGATAGGGGTGGGCCCACACCGGAACGCCGCCGCAGGCGAGCAGCCGAGTAATCGCGTCGCGGGTGGAAAACTTTTCGTAACAAGCGTAGGCTGGCTTCCCCTCACCCAAGTAGCGCTCAAAGGCTTCTTGCGTTGTCGAGACATGCCCTGCGTCTACTAACGCCTGAGCGATATGGGGCCGCCCTGGGGCCGTATTGCTCTCCATGGCAGGAAGCTGAACCGGCAACCCTATTGCGCCCAACCGATCGATCATTGTTCGGGCACGGCGCTGTCGTCCGACGAGCTGCGCTGCGAGACAGGGTTCGAGCATTATCTTGTCAGGATAAAAGCCAAGAATGTGCAGCGATCGCCCGTTGTACACCGTGCTGACCTCGACACCGGGAACGAGGGTTAACCCATAGGCTTGAGCAGATTCCCAAGCCTCTTGCCACCCCGCCGTTGTATCGTGATCGGTAATGGCCAATGCCTGCACACCAGCCTGATGCGCCGCGGCTACAAGCGCCTCTGGCGTTAGAGTGCCATCTGAATAGGTGGTGTGGCAGTGAAGCTCTAGCATGAACAGTCAAGAGTAGGATTGCGGGCTAGCGCTGATTGCGAACCAATACCGGTTGCGTCAATAATGATATGCCTCTAGTGTATCGCGATCGCCCAAGGAACGGAATCTCCGGGTGCGGGAACGTTTCAATTGGGATGTGGCGGCTATTTAGACTGGAGGATATGTCTTGTAGCGAGCGAGCTGCTACGCCGTCAGACTCAGATAATCACCTAACCCCCCGTCCCCACGCTCTATGACTACTCCTCCTATTTTCGTCCTCGCCTCCGCCTCTCCCGCTCGGCGTCAGCTTCTGATTCAGGCGGGGATTACCCCTGTGGTC
>JBARYO010000194.1:0-2491 GCA_049647905.1 Elainellaceae cyanobacterium
CGCCTCCACCTTCTTGACCTGATAGGTGAAAAATTGGTTCAATAGCCCAACCGACTCGACATGGTAAATCGGTAACCCATCTATATCAAGTGATAAATTGGCGGGTAGAATCCGCTGCAGCGCTGCCTCTGCTTCTAAGTCAGTCTCATAAATACTAAACAGCAGAAAATTACGCCGTGTCGTCTGAGCCTCAATCGTCTCCTGCAGCCACGACTCTTGGTCGCTCAGTACGCTGGCACAAAGGCTGTCCAAAAAGACTGGGACCTGCTCACAAAGCGACGCTTCAAGCTGCTCGTTAAGCCGATCAGCAGCGTAAATGCTATAGGCATCACGCTTAGGATTGGTAACCGCTAGAACAACGGCGGCGGCGGCGATCACTCCGGTGGCGATGATGGACCCAAGCTTAATGATGTTCATTCACGGCGACCTTTCATTCACGGCGACTAGGAGGCTACAATATAAATTCAGCCTAGCGCTTTCCCAACACGATTTGCCATGGTCATCTCTTGTCTCCATTGGTTTGAGAGATGTTATAGTGGGAATCGTACGCATATGTACGGCGAGCGTCGCCAAGTGGTTAAGGCAGCGGATTGTGATTCCGCCATACGTGGGTTCGAGTCCCATCGTTCGCCCTCAAGTCAAGTTTCAAGCTTAAGCGTGTTGCCGAAAGCATTGGCACAGTTTTAGAAGGTGAGAGCTGTGGCACGTCACAAGTCTTTGGTTGGCTACCGATCGCCACCATTACCCCGTTTTGCAATTACGTTTAACTGGGCACAGATTGATACTAAGATTTCTCGCTAAGATGTAAGATGGGCATTGTTTGAGCACTTATAACATAGTCTGTCTTTGCGCTTAGCACTCTTTGCGCTTGGCACTGAGCAGCAGTTGAGGTGGACGGGTTTAGTTTCATTAGGGAGTGGTGATGCAATCATATCGTGAGCAGGCGGCAGCTAGAGAAGCACTTGGCATTCCCCCTCTACCACTGACCGCAGAACAGACAGCTGAGCTATGTGAGCAGCTTAAAGCGCCCGCTGATGGCGACGAAGACTTCCTGCTGCATTTGCTGTGCGATCGCATCCCGCCTGGTGTGGACCAAGCCTCCTACGTCAAGGCGTCGTTTTTGTCAGCGATCGCCAAGAGTGAAGCGTCTTCTCCTCTTGTTTCACCGGCTGATGCAGTGCAGCTGCTGGGCACCATGCTAGGAGGATACAACGTCCAGGCGTTAATCGACGTCTTGAAATTAGACGATAAGCAGCTTGCCAAGCTAGCGGCGACGGCCCTGAGCAAAACCCTGCTTGTTTATGACGCTTTTAACGACGTGATGCAGCTGTCCAAGACTAATGCCTATGCTAAGCAAGTTGTAGATGCTTGGGCAGATGCGGTTTGGTTCACCTCAAAACCCAAAGCCCCAGACAGCATCACCGTCACTGTTTTCAAGGTGCCAGGAGAGACTAACACTGATGATCTCTCCCCCGCACCTCATGCCACCACCCGAGCCGACATTCCCCTCCATGCCCTAGTCATGCTGGAATCTCGCATGCCAGATGCCCTAACAACCCTGAGAGAGCTAAAGCAAAAGGGTTACCCTCTGGCCTATGTCGGCGATGTTGTGGGAACGGGCTCTTCCCGTAAATCGGCGATGAACTCTGTCATTTGGCATATTGGACAGGATATTCCCCATGTCCCCAATAAGCGCAGCAGTGGATATATCTTGGGCAGCAGTATTGCCCCAATCTTTTTCAACACCGCCGAAGACTCCGGCGCGTTCCCCATTGAATGTGACGTCACGGCGCTGGAAACCGGCATGGTCGTCACCATTCATCCTTACGAGGGCAAAATTACCGACGAGTCGGGTGAAACCATCTGCGAATTTACCCTCAAGCCGGAAACGATTTTGGATGAAGTGCAGGCCGGGGGCCGCATCCCGCTGATGATTGGGCGATCGCTCACCGATAAGACCCGCGCTGCCCTGGGGCTAGAGCCTAGCGACCTGTTTACCCGTCCGGCCCAGCCTGAAGACACAGGCAAAGGCTTTACCCTGGCGCAAAAAATGGTGGGCAAGGCTTGTGGATTGTCTGGTGTACGCCCTGGCACTTCCTGCGAGCCGCTGATGACTACCGTAGGCTCTCAAGATACCACCGGACCCATGACCCGCGACGAGATGAAAGAGCTAGCCTGCCTTGGCTTTAGCGCCGACTTGGTGATGCAGAGCTTTTGCCACACAGCTGCTTACCCCAAACCAACCGACATCCAGACCCACCAAAACCTACCCGACTTTTTCGCCTCGCGGGGTGGCGTGGCTTTGCGCCCTGGGGATGGCATTATCCACTCTTGGCTGAACCGAATGCTGCTGCCGGACACCGTCGGTACCGGCGGTGACTCCCATACCCGATTTCCTCTTGGCATTTCATTTCCGGCAGGCTCTGGTCTGGTAGCTTTTGCTGCCGCCATTGGGGCCATGCCGCTAGACATGCCAGAGTCGGTGCTGGTG
>JBARYO010000195.1:0-1653 GCA_049647905.1 Elainellaceae cyanobacterium
GTTTCACCTACCCCCAATAGATTGGGCCAACCTCCACAGCCTCCCCATCGCCCAATTCACTCAAGAAGACATCGACCTGCTCACCAGCCAGCTCGAAGTCCTCAAAGAATCCAACGCTCAGCTCGGCAAAACCTTTGGCTACTTTATCAGCGCCGTCACCGTAATCAGCACCATCCTGGCGATCGCAGCAGGTGTTGCAGCCTACTTTTTTGGCAAAAACGCGCAGGAATTTCGCCAAATGGCTCAGCAGACCGTCGAAGCTGCAGTGAAGCGCCTTGAGCAAGAGGCCCAGCAGCGGATAGAACAGGAAGTAGCCCAAGCTACTCGCATCATTCGCCAAGATCTAGATCGGCAACTTACCGCTCTAGTCAAAACAGAAGTCGAAAACGTTGAGCGCACCCTGCAAAAAGAGCGCATCATCAGCGAAACCCTAGTCACCTACTACTGCCCAAACCTGACCCAGCCCCCCAAAGAATACGCCCTGCTAGAAGACACCCAGCGCTTTCAAGACGTCACCTTTTGCCGATCGCTGCTGGAGGTGCGGCAGTCTCCAGGTCATATCGTAGTGCTGGACCTCATCAACTGGGAGTCGGCGCAAAACCTAGAAGAGCGCGATCGCCTTGCCGAAGAGCAGATTAGCGGGCTGCTGGGGCTAGATTCCTGGACAGCATCGACGGTGCTAGTGGTGTATGTGACCGGGCGGCTAAACTGCCTGAACCAACTCGGCGATCGCTATGTGCTACCAGCCAATAACCCAGTGACGCTGGTGGGCCATGTCACCAATGGGGCCTATGTCGCTTACGGCGGCTAATAAGCTTAGGATAGGCACAGACTTCCCGCTCTAAAGACCCTTTTCTCCGTAGCCGGAGCGCAACCGATGTCCTATAGCCAATTCTCCCTTGCATCGGCCCTCAGCACGTTTGACCTCACCCTACAAGAGCAGCCGTTCCTCCCCAACCTTCCCCCAATGCAGCCCTCCGAGCTGCTGACGGGCTACCTCAATGAGACAATCCCCGTCGTCTCTATTACCGGCAGCGAAAAGGCCCGCTCAGAGGGCATCATCTATCCTGTTTTGACCGAGGTCAGGCGGTATCTCAACAAGCGCGTCTCTTGGTGATGCCGCCGCTAGCTAGCTCGATATCCTCTCCCTCGCCATAGGGAATAAACAGCCATGCCCCTGAGTCGCTGCGCCGAAAGACCTCAACGGCTTTGGCTTCAGAACTGACCAAAACGTATTCTTTAAGGCTGTCGAGTTGACGGTATGGGGCAAACTTGCCGCCCCGGTCGTAGGCTTCGGTGCTGGGGGAGACCACTTCGACAATCAGGCAGGGATAGCGGGAGAACTTTTGCGCCGTGCGATCGCGGTCATCGCAAGTGACGCTGACGTCGGGATAGACAAAAGGCCCCTCGTCGCTAATGCCAACCTTGGCATCAGAATTCCTGACTTTGCAGGGCGATCGCACTTGCGCTTTCAGCAGGCTGGCGATGTTCAGGGCAATATCGGCATGGGGCAGCGACCCACCCGTCATGGCAAAAACCTCTCCGCCAAAGTATTCGTAGCGCAGCGTTTGCTGGGCTTCCCACTCGAAGTAGTCTTGTGGCGTAAGCTGGGGATGCTGCGGCGTGGCGATCATGGCGATTAAGGTGGGTAAG
>JBARYO010000196.1:0-1890 GCA_049647905.1 Elainellaceae cyanobacterium
AAGAAATACCCGTAGCCGCATTCCCATAGGCCCCTCGCTTCCAGGAGTATAATCACTTTACATTGACAAACATACCTCGGTTTTATCAGGCTGGTCTACTTAGTTGAGGTTCTTAGCTATAATTCGGAGTATCTGTGGCCAAGGTCTGGACTGCACGACAGGCTTTGAATCGCCCAATCCTACATTGTAGATCCTCTATTTGTCTTGCATGTGGTCGTCTCGGGGCCTTTTCGGCTGATTCAGCTTCAGTTTTATCGGCGCTATCCTGATGCTTGTGCTCGCTTACGAAAAATATGAAGCGACTCGCTAGCTGTCGGCTGTAAACAACGTTTTGCGTTGGACTCAGCCTATCAGATAAGTTCCAGTACAGGTCATACTGAGTGTCAAGGTTTTCGAGTTGTGGTTTAGAAGTGAGTTCGTTATGGCCGCTAAAGCGCGATGGTATTGGAGAGCATGAAGGACAACAGTACGGGCGAGAATAAGCGGCTTTTACTGATCGATGACGATCCTAACTTGATCCTACTCGTCAAGGATTATCTAGAGTTCCGGGGATACGACGTCATCACGGCTGAAAATGGCCGCGAAGCGCTGAGTGTGCTGGAAGAAACGTTACCAGACATGATCATCTGCGATGTGATGATGCCGGAAATGGATGGCTACTCCCTTGTTGAACATGTCCGTCAAGATCCAAAAACAAACTGGATTCCGGTGCTTTTCCTGTCGGCAAAAGGCCAAAGCCAGGACAAGGTCAAGGGGCTGAGTACGGGGGCAGATGTCTACATGGTCAAGCCCTTTGAGCCTGAAGAGCTAGTGGCCCAAGTAGAGTCATCCCTCAAGCAGGCGTCGCGGCTTATGGTGCGCCAGCCCAATCAAAGCGTAGACGGCACCCACCGCATCAAGGTTCCCTTTGATGTAGAGCTGACGCCCACTGAGCTACGGGTTGTCCAATTCGTCGCTCGGGGCATGGCGAATCGAGAGATTGCTCAGGAGCTTAAGGTCAGTCAGCGCACTATTGAGAGCCATGTGAGCAACATGCTTGGCAAGACGGGGCTGCATAACCGCACTGAGCTGGCCCGCTGGGCGCTTGAAAATCAGATGGCTTAAGCCACGGTATCCTCTAATGAGATTTGTAACCTCTGTTATTCTTCTTCCTCTGAAGTTTTGACAAGTTTGTCAATGAAGTTGGGCACGAACCCTTCAGCGAAACCAGCGATGAAGGCCCATAGCGCTGCTTTGGCTACATCCTCGTTGGTGGCAGGAACTGTTCTACTCGCAAACTCGTAGGGTGTTGTGTAGTCATCATCAGTGCCTTTAAATTGAGGGAAGATTTCGCCCTGAATAATGCCCGAGGCAAACACGCCGTAGAGCACAAAGGCAAACAAACCGCCAAACACGGGGGACAGGAAGATTTGCAGCTTGAGTAGCAGCAACGCCGCCTCATCTTCCATCAGGGTGGGTTCAGGTAACTGAGGTTTAGACAGCTGGTTAGATAGCTCAATGCTGACATCGGTGTTAGAGCCAATATCAGGACCAGTGCTGGGATTGGCGACACCGTCGATAAGATGTGTCTTGAGCGCATCAGCTGGTTGTTCGACGACGATTTGAAGCGGTTTGGGTTTAGACTGAATCGATTTTCCAAGCTGGTCAACATAGGCTTCCTGCAGACGTCGATAGTTGCTGGCAGCGCCTCCAATTGTCCCAGCTGTGACGATGATGACAGGCAGAGATGCCAACGACCTAAAGTTGAGCATGGCAAAGACAATCAGCAAGTTCAGGAGAACCAAGCTAGATGTAACCCAAGCGTTTAGGATGGCGAGTCGTTCGATGTTTTGTTTTGAGCGATTCATAGTTTTGATAGATGTAATAGCGACGTTCTCAGCGTTATTATCC
>JBARYO010000197.1:0-3571 GCA_049647905.1 Elainellaceae cyanobacterium
GGCAGCTCCATCAGCTCTAGCAGAACCGGTTGATGGCGACTGACAAAGGCTGCCAGAGGGCGATAGCCATGGCAACCGCTCATGGTTCCCATCACCACTAGCACCAAAATTACCCACAGCGGGTATAGGGGTTTGAGTAGTAATGGAACAGAAACCTGCGCTAAGGCTGTAACCCTCTCTTGCTATGGGATGTAGCCATTGAAATTGGTCGTATCATGAGGAATCGTCTTCAGCAGCGTATTGATGTCATCGAGTTCAGCCTCCTCTGGATCGAAGGAACCACCGACCCATTCGAGCATTGACTCATGCTCAGGGTGGTCAGGATCTTTAATGGTTTCAAGGAACTCCTGATAGCCCCACGTCCCACCACAGTCTTCCGGTGGACAGGCCCGTTTAGCTTTGATGCAGGTAGGATAGTTGCTATCAGTCTCAGCCGTGAGCACCTTTTCAACCAAAACCTCGTGCTCCCAAGAATCGCCAAAGTCGTAGGTATAGAAGAACTTGACCTTCTCACCTGCAATGACCTTGCTCAGCTTAACGGGCTGCTCATCACGCATATCCAGTTCATCAAAGCCCGGGTCAGGCATTAACATCCCGTACTCTTCCGCTTGAATCGAAAACGAGTGGAGGTGGGAGTTCGTCCAACCCATTGCAAACTGAATGACCCAATGCAGATGTCCTAGCGTGGCATCGCTACGCACCTGTACCCGTCGCCAAATCGGTGGGCGAATGTCCCTGAGCGTAATCTTGAGCTGGTAGACAGATTGAGCTTTTTTTCGAGTAGCCATTTTAGATCTGGGGGGTTGAAAATCAGGATGAGCTTGCCGGTGCCGTTTGACGATCTCAGTGACGGTCGTTTTGCTGAGCTTCAAGTCATGGGCAATAGTGCGATAGGAAACCTTATCTTCCACCATCTGTATCACCTGCGGCGCGAGCCGGTCAGACTTCGTCCGTTGACCCAGCTGCCTGCCTAAGACTTTGCCCCTGGCCTTCGCAGCGGCTAGCCCAGAGCGCACTCGCTCGCTGACCAAATCGCGCTCAAACTCAGCAAGCGCCGCCATCAGCTGAGCAATCAGACGTCCTTGAGGCGTCGCCAAATCGAACTGGAGCCCAGTTTGCGCAATCAGCGAGACATCCCAGCTCTGAAGCTCCTGTAGCGTCTGAATGAGGTCCAGAGTGCTGCGCCCCCAGCGAGACATCTCCGTTACCAAAATGGCGTCAATCTTCCGCGCTTGCGCTAGCTCCATCACCTTCTGCCGTTCAGCGCGATTCTGTTTTGTGCCCGAAGCAGTTTCCTTCCAAACACCAACAACTTTGAAGTCAGCTTTCTTGGCATAGAACAACAAGTCTTGCGATTGTCTCTCGCAAGATTGGTCTGTTGTTGAAACGCGGCAATAAATTGCGACTGCTTTTTGTACCAATTAAACCCCTCTGAAAATGGAGGGCTGAAACCCTTGCTGTGCCGTTCTGTTTTAGCGTACCAATCAGACTACACTCTAAGTGGTACAAGTTATTGCAGTAAGTTGCTGCTGTTGTCGATATGCCTGTTCGTTTTTTGACGGTAGAACAGCAACAAAGCTACGGGCGCTATCAAGGTACACCCACTGATGTTCAACTTGACCGATATTTCCATTTAGACGATGCCGACCGCCGATTGGTGAGGGCGCGGCGTGGTGACCATAATCGCCTGGGGTTTGCAGTGCAGCTAGGGACAGTGCGATTCTTAGGAACCTTCCTGGCCAATCCAATTGAGGTGCCGCCCAACGTCGTTGACTATTTGGCACAGCAGCTAGAGGTCGCTAGCACGAGTAGCCTACCAGCTTATCTGGAACGTGAGGAAACTCGCTGGGGGCACGCGGATCTCATTCAGCATCGCTATGGCTATCAGGATTTCAGCACTCAGCCTGAACACTGGCAGTTTATCCGCTGGCTCTACGCTCGTGCTTGGGTGGGAACAGAAGGCCCCAGCGTCCTCTTCGATATTGCGACTGCTCAACTCTTGGAGCAGAAAATATTACTCCCTGGCGTCAGCGTATTGGAACGCTTGGTGGCGACAGTACGAGAGCGGGTGGCACAGCGAGTTTGGACGTTGCTGTCACGCTTGCCATCAGACGAGCAGTGCCAACGGCTAGACGCCATTCTCAAAGTGGATACGGACGCGAGGCAAACTGTTCTTGATCAGCTCAGACGTTCACCGACGCGCCATAGCGCTCCGGCACTGGTATCCGCAATCCATCGGTTAAAGCGAGTACGGGCAATTGGTGTCAGCCATCTGGTACTGCCTAATGTGCCGCCCAGTCGGTTGAAGGTGTTGTCACGAGCCGCATTCACGTCACGAGCCCAGACCATTCAGCGGATGCCGACAGCACGGCGGATAGCAACGTTGTTGGCGTTTGTCCGTGATGTTGAAGCAACGGCACAGGATGATGCGTTGACGGTGCTGGAGCTGCTCACTAAGGAGCTACTGTCCAAATCGGCTAGTCAAGGAAAGAAGGAAAGACTGCGGACGCTCAAGGATTTAGATGCCGCTGCGCTGACGCTGAGTGTGGCCTGTGCCATTCTCATAGCACCAGAACAAGAGGATGCTGAGCAGATGCGTGAGGCAATCTTCGCCCAGGTATCTTCGGTGCAGCTGGCAGCAGCTGTGGAACAGGTGGAATTTATCGCCCGCCCGCCTGAAGATCAGTACTATCCTGAAATTTTGAGTCGTTGGCGTACGGTGCGGCTATTCCTGCCGACGCTGCTGAATACTATTGACTTTCAGGCAACCCAAGCAGGACAACCGATTCTAGCCGCACTCACCTTTCTCAAATCGATTGAGGGCAAGCGCAAGCCTGACATGACGCTTGCGCCTTTGGCGATTGTCAGCAAAGGCTGGCTGCGCTGGGTCTGCCCAACTGCGGGTGAAGTTAATCGCCGCGCTTACACCTTTTGCGTGCTCGAACAGCTGATGAACGGTCTGCGCTGTCGAGATTTGTATGTTTCTCCGAGTGTGCAGTGGAGTAACCCACAAGAGAAACTGTTCCAAGGCCGGGAGTGGGTGGCGGTCAGAACGCAGGTCTGCCGCACGTTGAATCTTGCACCGCAGCCTGATAAGAAGCTGACGCAGCTAAAGCAGCAGCTCAACGAGGCTTACCACCGGACGGCTCAGAACCTGTCGACGAATGACGCGGTTCAGATTGTTGAGGACGAAAACGGACGCCCCTCGCTGACCATCAGCCCGCTGGAGAAGCTGGAGGAGTCTGAAAATTTGCGATCGCTTAGGGCGCAGGTGAGCGCCTTACTGCCTCGGGTTGATTTACCAGAAGTGCTCTTAGAGATCCACGAAAAAACAGGGTTTCTGGATGCCTTTAATCATGCCCATGAGCAAGGGGCTCGCGCTGATAATGTCACCACCAGCCTCTGTGCCATCTTGGTGGCAATGGCTTGCAATATCGGACTCAGGTCTTTGCAGCGTAAGGATACGCCTGCGCTAACGAAGCATCGTTTAGCCTGGATAAAACAGCACTACATTCGAGCTGAAACGCTGGTTGAGTCAAATGCTTGCTTGGTGAACGCACAGACAAACGTC
>JBARYO010000198.1:0-2385 GCA_049647905.1 Elainellaceae cyanobacterium
TTCCCGCCCCGCATGGCCGACAGGCCCTGCTGAAAACTCTGGAACTTCTGCCGCATGGGTTTGGGGAGGCGGGGTAGCAGCCCTGATGCACTGCGGCTAGTTATCCACAGTGCGCAAAAGACGCCTAAAAATAGAATACTGCCCCCAATTAGCAGGCGGTTCAGTACAGCGCTGTCGGCAACAAACAGTCGTCCCACCACGAGACAGCCAATGACAATCAGTCCATCTAGGACGCGCTCAATGGCGATAGAGGCGATTACAGCAGTGCGCGATATCCCGTAGCGATATCCTGTAAAGTTGGCCCGGACTAGCTCTCCTAGTCGCGCAGGCAAAACATTGTTCATGGCGTAGCCGACCAGAAGCGACCGACCGACCGCGTTGAAAGAGAGCCGCTTGACGTCTTTGAGCAAGTGCCGCCAGCGGCTCACGCGGACGCAGAGGTCGATGCCGTAGGCCGCAATGGCGATCGCCAGCCAGCCAGAATGAATGTCAGTGAGGATCGACTGGACCTGCTGCCAAGTAGTATTTCGAAACGCTAACCATAGGAAAACGACGCCAACAGCGACGCCAAGCAGGCCCTGAAGTCCCGTTCGTATGGGTGTCGTACCCTTAGCTGGGGAGATCGTAGGTTGCGTTGTCTGCTTCGCTGTATCAGGATGCTGCGGCATATCACGTTGTCTATGGGTTAAACGGATACTCTGACAGCACCGGCAGCGCGATAGAGCATTACTTAGTTAGCCAGAACTTCAGAATATACCAAAGTGCCTTGACGCCATCTCTCCAGTTGATTTTTTTGCCCTCATGATAAGAGCGCCCGTAGTACGAAATACCCATCTCGTACATCCGCCAGCGACGACGGGAGCGTGCCACCTTCATGGTGAATTCAACCTCAAAACCGAAGTCGTTGCAGGTCAGCACAATGCCATCCAGCACCTCACGGCGAAACATTTTATAGCAAACTTCGATGTCGCTCAGTGTCGTATTGCATGTCAGGTCTACCAAAGCTGAAATGACTTTGTTGCCCAGTAGGTGATGGAAATAGAGCACGCGATGGGGATTGCCGTAGAATCGGGATCCATAGACCACATCGGCTTTGCCCTCGGCGATTAGTCGCCACATCTGCTGCCAGTCCTGGGGGTCGTATTCCAGGTCTGCGTCTTGAATGACGATGACGTCACCCGTTGCCTCTTCAAACCCAGTGCGTAATGCTGCCCCTTTCCCCAGATTCTGTTTGTGAAAGACAACCTTGATAGCGACCGGAGCACGACCGGCAATGGCAGTCCCCATGCCAGATCCGACAAGATTTTCAGTCAAGTCCTCAGACGTGAGGATGGGATGGTCAAAGGGAAGTTCTGTGACGGCGGGATGGTGCGTCGAGTCCCCAAAAGCATTGGTAAGCCATTCTCGGGTGCCGTCTTTAGAGCCGTCATCCACAAGAACGAGTTCTTTAGGGACGTGGGGAATGGCCTGAGCAACTTTACTCAGAACGGTATCAATGGTGTGGATCTCGTCATAAATCGGAATGACGATGGATAACTTTAAACCCATGCTCCCCTCTTACTAACTAACTCGACTGCCAACGCGACATTCTGTAGAAACAGGACAGGGCTGCACCGGCGATCAGGCCCTATCGTATAGGATAGTGTTGCCTACTCTATGGGGTCAAATAATAGCAGATCAACGGGCAGCTTTTTAATAAAGCTTGGCGAACCTATTGCGGCTTCGGTGTCGGTTTGTCTAAATAGACTTGAAGTGGGTCAGACTGTATTGCTCGCCAGTAGACAATCTCATCACCTAAATAATTCAGCTGAAGTTTCTCTGTCAAATCTGGCCTCTCCGAGGCAAACACGGCACAGGGCAGAAACTCTTGACCAGTCGTCAAAATGTCTTTGGAGGGATTAGAGACCTCGACCGCTTTAAAGTGAATAGATTCCTGCGGCCATCTTTCTTGCATGACACTCCAAAACGGGTAATCCCAGATAGACCGACCACCAGGATAAATGCCGACATTATGGCAGCTGTTGTCGAGAGCCAGCTGAATAGCATCAACATAAGATTCCTTTAATTCACGCCGCCTGAAAAAATAGCGCTCAAGCCGAGGTAACTCTAAAGAAGAGACCTGCACAGAAAAATGGCGGCTTTGAGCCAAGGGCCGCGCCACTGAAAGAAATATGTAAGGCAGCGAGCCCAAAGTCAGTAAAAAAACTAACAAGTAGTATAGTAGTCGACGGCTGACTGTCGCTTCAAAAATGCTGCCGACAAACGCAGCTGCAAGGACAAAGAACGGAAGATGGAGGCGGGAAGCCCAGGGCTGCCACGCAACGATCATGTTAAACAGCAACACTGTGCCACATAGGCTAGCAACATAAGCAGTACGCTGAGGGG
>JBARYO010000199.1:0-3054 GCA_049647905.1 Elainellaceae cyanobacterium
ACCATAGCGCAGGCAAGAGAACGAGGCTACCAAACCGCTGCTTGAGCGCTAGGACATTGGGCATCTAAGCATCTACCACTAAATCGATACGGTAAGACGCCAGCCTTGCGGAGGCTGATGTACTTTCGATCCTTGTTTGACATCCGGGAACCATTCATCCCGTCTTGTCCTCTACACAATGCCATGGACCGATCGCCAATTGATATCCTTTGGATTTTGATATCTGCCAGCCTGGTGTTCTTAATGCAGGCTGGTTTTCTATGCCTTGAAGCTGGGTCAACCCGCAGCAAGAACAACATCAACGTTGTCATCAAAAATATAGCCGACTTAGGATTCTCTGTTCTATGCTTTTGGCTATTTGGTTATGGCCTCATGTTTGGCCGTACCTATGGAGGATGGGTTGGAACGGCGGCCTTCGCACCAGAGGTGGGGCAAAGTGAAGTCTGGACCGCTGCTTTTTTCCTGTTTCAGGCTATGTTCTGTAGCACTGCTGTCACCATTGTTTCAGGGGCAGTGGCAGAGCGCATCCGCTTCAGCGCCTACTTGGTGATCACGCTTTTGGTCTCCGGATTGCTGTATCCCCTGTTTGGCCACTGGAGCTGGAATGGCCTTGATGATGGTGGTAGCAGCGGGTGGCTAGGGAGCTTGGGGTTTGTCGACTTTGCTGGTTCTACCGTCGTACACAGCGTCGGGGGCTGGGTGGCGTTAGCGGCGGTGCTGATTATTGGGCCACGTATAGGTCGCTTCTCCCCAAAACGACGGCGGCTAATTACCGGATATGACCTGCCGTTGGCGCTGTTGGGGACGCTGCTGCTTTGGTTTGGCTGGTTTGGCTTCAATGGTGGCAGCGTATTGGCGCTGACAGACGATGTCCCTGGCATCATCGCGAACACCCTGCTGGCCGGTGCTGCCGGACTTGTCTTTCCTGTTTTGCTTGATTTGCTGCGGCAGCGCCATGTCTCTGCAAAGGCGGTAATGAACGGATCGTTGGCAGGGCTGGTGGCAATCACAGCCAACTGTAATGTTGTCACCACTGGATCAGCCATTCTCATTGGCGGTATTGGTAGCCTTTGCATGCTTATGACCGATCGCCTTTTGGAACGGCATCGGATTGACGATGTCGTGGGGGCAATTCCGGTACATCTCAGCCCAGGGATTTGGGGCACCCTGGCCGTTGGGTTGTTTGGCGATCGCACCCTGATTGACACCGGATTGACCCGTCCGGCGCAGGTTTTAGTCCAGCTGCTGGGCATTGGCGTCGCTGCCGCCTGGGCCTTTGGTCTGACCTTTATCGTGCTGCACCACGTCAATCGTCGCTGGCCACTGCGGGTGAGCCACCGCTATGAACATGTTGGCCTCAATATTTCTGAGCATGGAGCCACTAGCGACTTGTTGGACTTGTTTATGGTGATGCGGCGGCAGGAGCGCACCGGAGATCTGGGTCTGCGGGCTCCGGTGGAAAAATTTACCCCCGTTGGGCAAATTGCAGCGCGCTACAACCGCGTCATTAGTCGGCTAGAGCGAGCGCTGGCCCGCACCGACGCCATTGTGGCAACAGCCAGCGAAGCTATTCTCACCGTAACCCCGCAACAGCTGCAGATTCAATCGGCTAATCCAGCAGTGCGAAAACTATTTGGCATTTCAGAGCATCTTCTGTGTCAACAGTCCTTACCCTACTTACTCGATAAAAAGGCCCTTGCCAGCGGAGATGCCACAGCGCTAAGCCAAATACTCCGGCAGGCGAGCAACGATGGTTGCCCTTACGAAATCACGGGCTATCGCCAAGGAGGAACGACGGTTCCCTTAGAAATGATTGTCTCCCGCGTCGAAACGCGACGACAGTGGAGTTATGCCGTCATCCTGCGGGACATTTCGCTGCGAAAACAAGCCGAGGAAGCAATTCAGACGTCGGAAGCGAAAGACCTAAAAGCGCGGCAGCTGGAAAAAGCACTGCATGATCTACAGCAAACTCAGCTGCAGCTTGTTCATACCGAAAAACTATCTAGCCTGGGTCAGCTCGTCGCGGGGGTTACCCACGAAATTAACAATCCAATCAATTTCATCTACGGTAATTTACACTATCTCAAGGACTACACCACAACCTTACTAGAGGCAGCCCGGTCACAATCCCCACAGCCGGTATCCGCTACAGCCCAGAATTCAGCGTCTAGTATGACCAGTTCTCGCAGTGACCCGGAGCTAGACTATATTGCTGACGATATGCCGAAGCTGCTGGCCTCAATGGAAACCGGTGCTGAGCGCATTACCAAAATTGTTCGCGCTTTGCAGGACTTTTCCCATCGTGGTGGCGCACAGCTCAAACAAATTGACATCCACCATGGATTGGATAGCACCCTCACGATTCTCAACAGTCGCCTAAAGTCACGAGAGTATCGCTCCGACATTACTATCATGCGCCACTATGGGCAGCTTCCCCAGATCGAATGCTATCCAGGCTTGCTGAATCAGGTCTTCATGAATTTGCTAGTGAACGCTATCGACGCCGTCGATGAGCGAGCAGAACGTATTCACAATAGCGCTAGCGCGGCTAGTGTCAAGTATGTGCCCCAGATTACGGTCAGCACCTATTACGCTGGCGGTGGCAGTGAGGCTAATGGCGGACACGGCGCAAATGGCAACGGCCCGACTGCCAACGGCCACCCATCTCCCCAGGGCGATCGCTTGCGATCAGACCCTCAGTACGGCTGCGTCTGCATTTCTATCACGGATAACGGGATTGGCTTTTCCGACGCGGTAAAGCAACGCATGCTCGACCCGTTTTTCACCACGAAGCCAGCAGGTCGCGGTACCGGTTTGGGGATGTCAATTAGCCATCGAATTATTGTTGAACAACATCAAGGACAGCTCAGCTGTGTCTCTACCCCCAATGAGGGGAGCCGCTTTGTCGTCGCGTTGCCAGTAACTCAAATGGCTCACAAAATACTGTCTGAAGACAATGGTGCAATTCGGAATTGAGGATCTTTTGGCAATCAGCCCTGCATAAATAATCTATGGTTTTGTGGGGCCATGGTTTTATAGAGCGCGTCTCAGTCT
>JBARYO010000200.1:0-3913 GCA_049647905.1 Elainellaceae cyanobacterium
TGTTACCACTCTTATGCAAGCGCTAAACGATATAGACGTCTACAAAAACTTTGAGAACTCAAATGCACCACCACCAACGGGGAAAGAGGACTATACATTCAGCGAAGTTTATGCGCGAATGCTGACGTCTGATACAAAACTGTGGGTTGGAAATAAGACTCCTCAAAACACGGAAAATATTGATAAGCTGCATAAGCTATTCCCAGACGCTAAGTTTATCCTTATTGTCCGTGACGTTCGGGACGTCGCTTTGTCTTGGCAAAAAAAATGGGGCAAGGATAAGCTGCTCTGCGCTTATAAGTGGAATCGCCGGATGCGAAAGGGTATTCAGCTACTGGAGGCGAATATTCGTTCTGAATCGTATTTAATCGTCAAATATGAAGACTTACTTTCCGACCTGAGCAGTACGTCAATGCAGATATGCGAATTTTTAGGCATCCCATTCGATGAAAACATGCTGGAGTTCCATAATAGCGTTACCTCTGTCGTTGAAGGGAAACTCAACTACGGTAAGCCCGTTTTGGTGAAAAATACTAGTAAGTGGGTCCAGGCACTATCACAGTCAGAAATTACTCGCATTGAGGAGATCGCATTTGATTCCTTGAGTTGTTTTAATTACTCCATTTCATCTGCAGACCGACAACGCCCAATCACACTTCTAGAAAAGTATGCTGGCTTTGCCAATGATGTCTATGCGTTGGTTTTCATTGGAAACAGAGCAATCGAAAAGGATAAATTTAGAAATCGATTAAAAACTATCGGCGTTCAAGTTCGTAAACTTGTACAAAAAAAAGCCTTTTAGATAGTGGAAATTTGCGATTTGGCTATAGACACCCCAAACAAAACGCACTCTGAAGTTCAGAGTGCGTTTATAATAGCAGCATCAGATTGATTGGGAGATGCTATAGCGTATCGGAATTGATTTGGAACCGCAATATCACCACCTCAAATCAGGCTTTCAAGAGTTTTGCCGACCTAATTTGGGGTAGCATCACAGCTCTAGTCAACCCAGACGCCACGGTATTTTAGATGAATATCCGATCGCTTTGGCTGAATAGCCGTCGCGGGGTGGATATTCCACGTTGCGCCACGGTAGTGTCCTACAGTGTCAGCTGTCTCTACAGCTTTGACAGATGTAGAAGATGGGGTATAGACAACGCCACGATAGTGCAAAGACATAGTTTATCCTCTCAGTAGTTAAGTAGTGAACAATCAGCGGAACGCCCCTTCAAACATGAAGTGAGGCGAAAACGCGTTCCTTCAGGATTAGCCCTACTTCCGTCGTCAATCGCCTACCGAGACCTCCAGAATAATTAGCTGGGCTAATCAGGAGTTCGCAGGCGACAGAAGATGAACGTTTTCGTTTCTGTATCCATTGTTACGGAAATAGGGCTGATTGTCAAGTGGAAGTAAAGATATTTCTGATTTTGGTGCTGTGCGGCCATGCTGCGCAGTAGTACAGCAGCTATGGGTATAGGGTGATTACCACGGGCGACTCCCATGGAACTACCAATTGACGTGTCATCTATGTCGCTAACCAGAGCAATTTTGCCCAAAACCCACTAATTGAAGCGATCGCTACAGTCTACGGGCATCAGTACACCCTACAGTAAAGCCGCTTCGGTCCAGCGGTGGGCGACCAGCACCTGCGGTTTCAGCGTTCATCAGTCATGCAGCGATCGTTCCAGCGCATTGTCACCGGCACCATTTTCTTTTGCTTGACGATTCTGGGTGCTGTCGTCGGCTATAGCCTATTTGGATGGCCATTAAGCGATGCCTTCTACATGGTGATCATCACCATATTTGGCGTTGGCTACGGTGAAGTACAGCCTCTGGAAACATCGGCGGAGCGCTTCTTCACCGTCATCGTTATCTTGGCAGGCTTCATTTCCGTCACTTATATTGTTGGAGGCTTTGTGCAGATGCTGATGGAAGGAGAAATCAACCATGCCCTCGACGCACGGCGAAAAGCACAGGGCCTTGAGCAGCTGAGCGATCATGTTATTGTCTGCGGCTTTGGTCGTACCGGTCAGGTCTTGGCACGGCAGCTTAAGCAAGAGAACAAGCCGTTCGTCATCTTGGATCAAGACGTCGACCGAGCCAATAGGGCTGAGGCGTTGGGGTGTCTTGCCCACGTTGGCAACGCGACGGATGAAGATACGCTGCAGACAGTGGGGATTGCCCGTGCCCACACTCTGGCCACCGTGCTGCCAGACGATGCTGTCAATGTGTTTATTACGCTTACGGCGCGGGGGTTGAACCCCAAACTAACCATTGTGGCTCGGGGAGAACTCCCGGCGACCGAGAAAAAGCTGCGCTTGGCTGGCGCTAACCATGTGGTTTTGCCAGCAGCCATCAGCGCCCAGCGTATGGCCAATCTCATCATTCGGCCAACAGCAATTGATTTCTTGGAGCAAAACAGTGAGCGCAGCCAGCTGGACGAGCTGCTGTCTCAAATTGACATTCAAATTGACGAGCTGGCCATCCCCTCAGATTCTCAGCTTATGGGAAGCACCTTAGGGGAGCTGGAAATTCAGGGCAATCGCGGCATCCTTGTCGTCGCGGTTCGGGGAACCAGCGGCAGCATCACCATGAATCCTGGCCCGTCCTACCAGATTCACGGTGGCGACACGCTGATTCTCATGGCCCACCAGGGAGACATTCCCCAACTGGCAAGACTATATCGCCTCAAGCAGGCCCTGCGGTATCGGGGGGCACGGGCCTAACAGCCGCAATGTCAGTCAACCAAGACTCAACCCGCTGCCCCATGGCCGGGAGAGAGTAGTGGGTTTCAGCATCTCGGCGACAGGCGCTGCGATCTATTTGAGCAACCTGGGCGATCGCATCCACCAAACCCGCGACGCTGTCAGGCTCCACTAACCAGCCCGTCTGGCCAGGGCGAATTAGCTCTGCTGGCCCGCCGCGACGGTAGGCGATAACGGGGACACCGCAGGCTAGGGCTTCGATCACCACATTGCCAAAGGCTTCGATCCATTTGGGCGTCACTAACAGCGCCTTACACTCACCTATGCCCTGCTGTAGCTCGTCTAGCGCCACAAACCCTCGGTAGCGCACCGGGGCTTCAGGATACTGCTCTTGGATCTGGTGCCAGTAGCTGGCGTCAGAAACAGCGCCAAAAACATTGAGCGGCGTACGGCACTGGGCAGCGGCAGCGATCGCATCCTCTAATCCCTTTTCTGGGGCAATGCGTCCCACCCAGGCCAGCTCATTCACCGGCTGGGGTTCGAAGCTGTACTGGGATAGATCAAAACCATTCTGTAGCACGCGACAGCGATCGCCAAAGGGAAAGGTATTGGCCTGGGCCTGGGTGTGAACACCAATTGTGCCAGGAAACTGCGATAAGACTTGGGTTATTGCCCTATCCATTGCATCGGAAAGGGACCCCATACTCACCAGATGGCCCACCGGACGGCTGAACCACGGGGTGAGATAAAAGGGGAGCCAATCGTAGGCAAAATTGAGCAGCACGTCATAGTCTTGGTGAATTTGGCGGGCATAATCCCACATCGCAGCTAATGCAGAGTTGGCGGGCATGTGGATCGGATCACCGCGTCCTTGAGTTTGAGCTAGAGTCTGCAGCGCGCCGCTGATGGGAACCAGCGAAACACCAGTCAACTGAGACCCTGCTGGAGCCACCACATCGATGTGATGCCCTCGCCGCTGCAGAGCAGAGACCATGTTGCTCAAGGTCAGCTCAACCCCACCACCTAAGCCCGAGCCTAAGGGACCAACTGGTGTCGAGAGAAACAATATCTTCACGGTAGCAATGCGTCGAGGAGAATCACTTGAACACTATTACGGATAAGCATTAATTTACGTGTCCGACTATTAAATAAAACTACGCAATGTTTAGAACCGGAGGGGCAATCGGTAAAATTAAAGCCATAAATGT
>JBARYO010000201.1:0-1500 GCA_049647905.1 Elainellaceae cyanobacterium
CTATCCTCAGGACCATTGCTATCAATCTCTTCCGCGCAAACGGCTTTGACTCGATTACCCAGGGCATCAGGATGCTTGCCCATGATGTCAGACAGCTATTTTCCTTCCTGCAGTAGATCAGCCCTGCCTTAACATCAGGGAAAGGGCAGCAGAGCGAATCCAGGCGTCACGGCGATCTGTAGCGGGTCAACGCCCGTAGGTCATCAAAGAAGGTCTTGCGGGCCCTTAAATGCGCCCTGAGCAGGCCGTACTTGGCGTCGAGCAAGTTCAGCAGCGTGTGAAACAGCAGTGACAAGACGTTGAGCGTCAACAAGAAGGAGGCGAGATGCTGCTCACCGTGGCCGAAGTTGTGCTCTAGGTTGTAGCCCTTAGTTTTGAGAGTGTTGTTGTTCTCGTTCTCAACCTTCCAGCGGGTGCGTCCGGCCTGCACTAGCTCAGCGACGGTCGCACCCGTGATGGGGTGATTGGTGGCAAAGGCGTTCTTGTAGAGCACCTGAGCGTCGGGGCGAGTCACCGTCAGCTCACACCAGTTGACGCTCACTGCGTCTTTGTGGTCAATCAGCGGCACCTCATTGAGGTAGCGGTAGGTGTAAGTCTCCTTAATCTTGCCAGTCCACCGCTTGGTGACCACTGTCGGCAACTCGATACCTTCTAGATGGTCATAGAGCGTAGTGTGGGACTCAGGGCGGCAGGTGAAGATGAAGTTGAACTGTTGCTCTAGCAGAAGCTTGACCAAGGGCTGATGGCAATAGAGGTCATCACCCAGCAGCGTTGTGTTCCACGCGCTGTAACGTGCGCCATGACCCAGCAACCAGCGCTTGGCTGCCGCATTCTCACAGTCTTGCTTTTCGTGGCCATCCTGTGGCACCACAAACTCAGGCATCAGCGGCAGCACCTGGCTCTGACCAGGGCAAACCACCACTGGCGTCACCACGCTATGGAAGTAGTGGGTCTGCCCACTTTTGAGTACTCGCGCTGAGCAATTTTGGCAGTGAATCTTCTTGGAGCTGAAGTATTCCGTGCCGTCCAGCGCTATCAGCATCGTCCCACTCACTGAGCGCATCCTCTCTAAATGCCCACCCGCCTCTAACACCCCAATGATGTGCTCGAACACTGCTAAAAGGCAGCTCGGGCTCACTCCATCGAGCAGGCTGCGGATCTGGTTGTCGCTCGGTATCTGATGCACCCCGAACAGGCTCTGAGCATTGCTGCTGCCCTTGTTCCCCTCCATTGCCCGCTGATACGCCAGAAACGACGGGGTCTGAGTGAAGAACACGCTGAACGCGCTCAGCGCTGCATCTTCCATCCCATATCGACTGTTACTCCCCCTGCGCTGGTCCGGTAGCGTTGCCAGCACTTGGCGGAAGTAACTTACGATGGCGTCGAACTTGCCTGTTTGCTTCAATCAGCTTGGCGCTCAGGTGCATCTCGATGTCATTACAATACTCCTATCCCTCAACCATGGCTACCCTTTCGCCAAACTGAGAATTGCTGGCAAAA
>JBARYO010000202.1:0-4637 GCA_049647905.1 Elainellaceae cyanobacterium
ACTCCAACGAACTCGTCCCACTCCCCTCTCCGCCGGAGAGGGTTTTCAGTAAGAGCTGAACCAAGCCACGGTTGACATCACTCCGGTTTGAGCCGATGACTTGGCGCATTCGCTGTAAGTCTTGGGAAATCTCGTCCGCCAGTGAAAACTGGGTCAGCCAGTCAATAAATCGCTCAATTACCGCATTGTCGGTAATCAAATCAACAGCATATTGCCGTAGAGACCCAGAATCCGATACGTCAGGGCTAGCGAAGGGGACCGAATCATCCCCTACGGAATGTGATACCAGCAGGGTCCCATAGGCATCTGAAACCGCTAGACTAAAATAGTCAATGTAACCCAGCAGCCCATAGTCAGCGCCTAAGGACGCTTCTGTCAAAACAGCCGGCGGCGACGCACCATTATCGCTGAAGCGATGGGCTTGATGAAGGCTACCGCGCAAGCGCCAAAATAGCTCTGCGGATAGGATGTACGGAAATGGCGGGTCGAAGCTGGCCATAGGCAATCATAGTGGGAGCGTCATACCGGGAGCGCCATGCCCCAGCTCGTCAGGAAATTCATAGAACCGAAATTATCAAGGTAACGTCAGACCTACGGTTAACCTGACCACAGGTCTGACGCCTTGTCATGGTATCTTGCCCCCCAGAGCTCCCTCGGGAATTTAAAGGATTTCATGATACTTGCCTGTAAGGAAATACGATGCACCGTTTAGCCGCAATGCCAGGAGGCTGGACTCCGGGTACCGATGGCGTCATTTTTGTGGATCAGCAGTCTGCGCCAATTGTTATCTTGACCGCCGCCGATACAGATATTCAATTATTGGCCAATGCAGCTAGTGCCCTCCCCCCATCATTCCCAGAAATCAGGGTTGCGAGCCTGCTTCAGCTTCAGCAGCAGCTCACCATTGATGCCTATGGGGACGATGTTCTGCAGCAGGCTCGCGTGATCGTAGTGCGGCTTTTGGGCGGAGTGGGCTACTGGCCCTACGGCCTAGAAGTTGTCAAGCAAACCGCGATGGTCGAAGATCAGTCCCAAGAGGCCATCGCCTCTGGCGCAACTGTGATCGTCATTCCTGGTGACGATCGCCCTGATCCGCACTTGATGAGTCACTCCACCGTCTCTCTAGCGATCGCCGACCGACTATGGCGCTATTTCACCGAAGGCGGACAGGTCAATATCACCCATGCCCTGCAATATTTGGCTGATGTTGGATTGAATACTAACTACGCACCACCGCCACCCCAACCCATACCGCGCGTCGGCCCCTACGCCTGGGACTCTGGGCAGAATGCTAGCCCAACCTCGCCTCTACCCCAAGCTGACGTTGGCATTTTGTTCTATCGCTCTCACTATCTATCAGGCAATACTGCCCCCATTGATGCCCTCTGCGCAGCCTTGACCCAGCGGCAGATCACCCCTAAGCCCGTTTTTGTCTCGTCTCTCCGGGAGCCAGATGTCCAGGCCGATGTCTGCCATCATCTGGCCAGCGCCCAAATTATTCTCAATACCACCAGTTTTGCCGTTACGTCGCCCGACCAGCAGCCCACAACGCCATCGCTGTGGCAAACCCTAGATGTTCCGGTTCTGCAGGTCATTCTCAGTGGGGGTACTGAAGCGCAGTGGCAAGACCAGTGGCAAGGCCTTTCTCCGCGAGACATGGCGATGAATGTGGCGCTTCCAGAGGTTGACGGACGTATTATTAGCCGGGCCATTTCATTCAAGGCGATCGCCGCCACCAGTGAACGCTTGGAAACCGATGTGGTGACCTACCAGCCCGTGGGCGATCGCGTCCAGTTTGTGGCCGACTTAGCCGAGAAATGGGTGCGACTGCGGCAAACACCACCAGCAGATCGACATATTGCCCTGATCTTGGCCAACTACCCCAACCGAGACTGTCGCTGGGCCAACGGCGTTGGGCTAGACACCCCCGCCAGCTGCGTTCACATGCTGACGGCGCTGCAAAAAGCGGGCTACACCACTGGAGCCATTCCTCACGATGCCGATGCGCTCATGCAGCAGCTCACCCAAGGCCCCACCAACGACCCCGAGGCGCGGGAGCTTAAGCCGGTGGCGCAAGGGCTAGGGCTAGAGGAGTACTGGGCCTATTTTCACACCCTGCCTCAGATGGTGCGGCAGGGCATTACCGATCGCTGGCAGACCCGCCTTGTTACGGTGTCAGGCCAAACCATTCCAGTCGCTGGGCGGCAGTACGGCAATATTTTTGTCGGGATTCAGCCCTCCCGAGGCTATGACGCAGACCCCAGCCTCAGCTATCACGCCCCCGACCTCGTCCCAACCCACGACTACTTAGCCTTCTACTGCTGGATCCGGCAGCGCTTCGAAGCCCATGCTGTCGTGCATTTGGGCAAACACGGCAATTTGGAGTGGCTTCCGGGGAAAAGCATTGCCCTATCGCAAGACTGCTACCCCGAAGCGGTCTTTGGTCCTATGCCCCACCTGTACCCTTTCATCGTCAACGACCCGGGAGAAGGAGCCCAAGCCAAACGCCGGTCCCAAGCCGTCATCATTGACCACCTGACGCCGCCGTTGACGCGGGCGGAACTGTACGGCCCCTTGCAGCAGCTTGAGGCCATGGTTGACGAATACTACGAGGCCCAAAGTCTCGACCCCCAAAGACTTCCAGTAATCCGCGATCGCCTCCTGCAGCTGGCGCAACAGCAGCATCTTGATACAGAGCTGAGCCACGGAACTCTAAGCTGGCCATCGACATCTGCACCTCAGGCAAAGACCAATTCCTCCCCAGGTGATGACCCAAGCCTTAGTGGCATTGATATAGATGCCTTTATCGCCAAAGCAGACGGCTATCTCTGTGAGCTAAAGGAAGCCCAAATTCGCGATGGGCTACATATTTTCGGGCAACCGCCTCAAGATACTCAGCGCCGTGACCTTGCTGTGGCGATCGCCCGCCATCCAGCGGTGCTGCAGCATAGTAAAGGGCGAGTCGGCTTGACTCGGGCGATCGCGGCGGACTGGGCGATCGATCTCGATCCATTAACGGCAGATCTAGGCCAACCGCTCAACGAGCATCATCCGGCTTTGGAGGGCTGCCGCACTATCGGAGATGCCGTCGAGCAGATTGAGGCCACCGCCAGCCATTTAGTGGAAAGGCTGATTACAGGCCAATCTCCTGCAGCGCTCGCTGACCATCCAGCACTACACCAAGAGCTGACCTGGATTGCCCAATGGCTGCTGCCTGCATTGGAGCAGACCCGGAACGAAATTAGCGCTCTCCTCCATGGACTCGGGGGAGGCTACGTTGTCAGCGGCCCCTCGGGAGCGCCCACTCGCGGTCGCAGCGAGGTTTTGCCCACGGGGCGTAACTTCTACAGCGTCGATATCCGGGCCATTCCCACACCCAGCGCCTGGGATGTTGGACGGCGCGCGGCAGAGGTTCTCGTCGATACCTACACCCAGGAGCATGGTGAGTATCCCCAGACCCTAGGTCTCTCGGTTTGGGGCACTTCCACCATGCGTACTGGGGGAGATGACATCGCTGAGGCACTGGCGCTGCTGGGGGTCCAGCCTGTATGGGACGGCGCATCCCGTCGGGTGATCGATTTTGAGATTCTGCCCATTGCCTTGTTGGGACGGCCCCGCGTAGATGTCACGCTGCGGGTATCGGGCTTCTTTCGCGATGCCTTCAGTAACCTGATCGATTTATTTCATCGGGCTGTAGAAGCCGTCGCTGCGCTGGAAGAATCTCCTCAAGACAACCCCTTAGCAGCTCAGGTCACTCAGGATGCATCTCGCTGGCACACCGCTGGCCTCTCGGCAGAACAGGCCCAAATGCGATCGCAATACCGCATCTTTGGATCTAAGCCAGGAGCCTATGGGGCTGGGCTCCAGGGGTTGATAGAGGGGCAAAACTGGAGCACCGCTGACGATTTGGCTCGCGCCTACATCAATTGGAGCAGCTATGCCTACACCGGCAAAGAAGGGCGGGCGGCTCCCGAAGCCTTTCAGCAGCGGCTGCAGCAAATGCAGGTGGTGTTGCAAAACCAAGACAACCGTGAGCATGATTTGCTCGATTCCGACGATTACTACCAGTTCCAGGGCGGCTTGACGGCAGCGGTTCGCGCCCAAGGCAAGGTTCCTACCGTTTACTTTGGCGACAATGCTATTCCGGAACGGCCTCGGGTACGCCATCTACGGGAGGAGATTGCCCGCGTCTATCGCTCTCGAGTGGTCAATCCCAAATGGATTCAAGGGGTAATGCGCCACGGCTACAAGGGCGCGTTTGAGATGGCAGCGACGGTAGATTATCTATTTGCCTACGATGCCACGACGGGCACTGTGGCAGACCATATGTACGACGGTGTGGCTCAAGCCTATGTTCTAGACGATGCGGCCCAAACCTTTGTCCAAGAGCACAACCCCTGGGCACTACGGGATATGGCCGAGCGCCTACTCGAAGCTCACCAGCGGCAGCTATGGCAAGCCACACCTGAGCGGGTAGACGCTCTGAGGGCGATCGCTAACCAAGCGGAAGGGGCGATCGAAGAGCGCAACAATCCACTAGCGTGACGGTCGGCGTCGCTGTAGAAACTCAGGAATATCTAAACCAGAGGAAGATGGAGGCTTCTGATCAACCGGCGGGGGAGTAGAAAACGCCGATC
>JBARYO010000203.1:0-4433 GCA_049647905.1 Elainellaceae cyanobacterium
CCCGACCACAGCGCCATGCAGCCCTACATTAGAGGCCACAGCGTCTCGGGCGATCGCTACACAGCCGGTGCCGTAATCAAGGCGGTTCACGAGGCGAGAGGGCTAACGGTGCTGGCCCACCCCTCCCGCTACCGGCAGCCCGCAACAGAGTTGGCTCCTGAAGCGGTCCGCTTAGGCATCGATGGCATCGAAACCTACTATGCCTACGATAATCCCACCCCCTGGCGACCCTCACCCGAGCAGACTGCGATCGCCCATCAGCTTGGAGAACGCTACGGCCTTTTCCATACCTGCGGCACCGACACCCACGGCCTGAGCCTGCTGCAGCGGCTTTAACACACCGCCCAACCGTTCAAAACGCTATCGACCGTCGCAACGAAGTCACCGCTGGTGTTCTATATAGCCGACAGAGGGTTGTGCTTCCTGCGAGAGTGTATTGGTATTGAGCGCGCATTAGCGCTTGTGATGCTCCCTGTTGTGTGTTTTGTTAGTGATTTATGATTTGGACTGTGTTGGGCAGCGCGGCTGCCTGTCTTGTGCTGTATGTCGGGTTCCGTCAGTATCAAGCGTGGCAAGACTACCGGCATTACAGCCGAAGTGTTTTGTCGCTTCTGGCAGCTGGCGATAAGCACCACCTTCGGCTTTCCAGAGAGCTGGACTTGAGCTTGCGGCGTCTGCATCAAGTGCTGTGCCGATTGGAGAAGCGCCAGCTAGTTTGCGGCTACTGGGGGCCTTATGTCATTTCTCCTGCCCTTGGTCCCCGCTACCGCTTTTATCGATTGGCACACCGCATCCCGGCAAAGATCGCAGCGTAACGTCTACCGTCATACGCTTGTTCTAGCTATTCTAGATGTACCACCAGGTTCTTTATTTTTATGTCAGCCTGTGACGACATCTACGCCGACGCCACTTAACAAAGATCCCGATCGCCTAGAAACTCGGCTGAAAGAGCTTCCCCTCTCGCCAGGGGTCTATTTTATGCGGGATGCCCAGGACAATATCCTCTATATCGGCAAGTCAAAGCGGCTAAGGGCTCGGGTGCGCTCCTATTTTCGGGACGACCACCGACTTAACCCGCGCATCGGCATGATGGTGATGCAGATTGCCGAGATTGAGATCATCGTCACCGACACCGAGGCGGAGGCCCTCGCCCTAGAGGCCAACCTAATCAAGCAGCACCAGCCCCACTTCAACGTGCTGCTCAAAGACGACAAAAAATACCCCTACCTCTGCATTACCTGGTCTGAAGACTACCCCCGCATTTTCATCACCCGCAAGCGTCGCAAGCTTGGCCCCCGCGATCGCTACTACGGTCCCTACGTCAACGTGGGTGCCCTGCGCCGCACCCTCAACATCGTCAAGCGCGTCTTCCCCCTCAAGCAGCGGAAACAGCCGCTCTTCAAAGACCGCCCCTGCCTCAACTACGACATGGGCCGCTGCCCCGGCGTTTGCCAACGGCTGATTACGCCAGACGACTACCACGCCACGGTGCAAAAGGTGGCGATGATTTTTCAGGGGCGCACCCAGGAATTAGAAGACGTGCTCACGGCCCAGATGGAGAAAGCGGCTGAGGCGCTCCAGTTTGAGATCGCCGCCCGCATTCGCGACCAGCTCAAAGGTATCCAATCGCTCCACGCCGACCAAAAAGTCTCCCTACCCGACGACACCGTCACGCGGGATGCGATCGCCCTGATGGCCGATGAAAAGCATGCCTGCATCCAGCTGTTTCAGGTGCGGGCGGGGCGTCTGGTGGGCCACCTGGGCTTCATGGCTGAGTCACAATCGGGGACTCCAGGGGATATCTTGCAGCGGGTGCTGGAAGATCACTACCAGACCGTAGATGCGGTGGAGATTCCTGCCGAAATTCTCACCCAGCACGAGCTGCCCCAGGCGGATATGCTGGCTAGCTTCTTGTCAGAGCGGCGGGGGCGAAAGGTGTCGATCATGGTGCCCCAGCGGCAGACCAAAGCCGACCTAATTGAGATGGTGGAGCGCAACGCGGGTTATGAGCTGGCCCGTACCCAGCGGTTTGCCGAGCGCAACAACCAGGCGTTGCTGGACTTGGCGGAAATCCTTGACCTACCCGATGTGCCCCACCGCATTGAAGGCTACGACATCTCCCACATTCAGGGCTCTGATGCGGTAGCCTCTCAGGTGGTGTTTATCGAGGGCATGCCCGCTAAGCAGCATTACCGCCATTACAAAATTAAAGATCCAACAGTGACGGCAGGGCACTCGGATGATTTTGCCTCCATGGCGGAGGTGATTGGCCGTCGTTTTCGCAAGTATTCCAAAAAAGATTTAGAGCAGCGGCGACTGGAGCAGGAAAGTGGCGAGTCGCTGCTGGATTCTCCGGCCAAAAAGCTGATGGCCGACTTCCCAGACCTAGTGATGATCGATGGGGGAAAAGGGCAGCTGTCGGCGGTGGTATCGGTGCTGCGGGAGATGAATCTGCTGGATGAGGTGACGGTGGTCAGCTTAGCGAAGCAGCGGGAGGAAATCTTTTTGCCGGGGCAGTCGAAGCCGTTAGAAACCAATGCCGAGCAGCCGGGGGTGCAGCTCTTACGGCGGCTGCGAGACGAGGCCCACCGCTTTGCGGTCAGCTTCCACCGCAAGAAGCGCACAGACCGGATGCGGCGATCGCGTTTGGATGATATTCCGGGGCTGGGCTATGCCCGCAAGAAGGAGCTGCTGGCTCATTTTCGCTCAATTGATTACATTCGGGAGGCGAAGGCGGAGCAGATTGCTGAGGTGCCGGGGATTGGGCCGAGGCTAGCGCAGCAGGTTTATGCGTATTTTCATCCGAGTGCTGCGATAGAGGCCGAGGTGGCGACAGTGGAGTAGTGGCGTAATGCTGCCGTCTAGCCAAGAGTCGAAGAATTAGGACTCTCCGAATGTACCGCAGGGTACAGTCGGAGAGCGTTAATAACGGTTTAGCCTAAGCCCCACCAAAAGTCGATACTCTTGGGGCTTTTCTGCGCCCCTAAGCTTTTCTCCGGCAGAGCATTTGATAGCGTCACCTAGCATTAGCTCAAGCTTTTTGAGAAACAGCTTCTTCTGACGTTTTTAGGTTTAGCTCAGGAGTGGAAGACGCGGCAGATACCGTATCAGACATTGGTCGAAGCATCGCTGGAGTTGAACCTGTCCTATGGGCAATACCTCGCCATACCAAATCCAGCCTTGGCTGTTTGAGCGCGTCTACTACTGTGTGGAATGCTACAGGAGCGCCTCGATAGACTCCCGTTGCAAATACAGGACCAAACCTAGGAATTAGAGTAGGCACATAATCGTAACGAACACCACGATAAGTGAGTTTCATAGTCTTTTGCCTCCTTGAAACGATGAAGCAATTTAAGGTACGTTCCTTCGGAACGATTTCCTACTTCTATCTCTCCAAAATCTGTTGCTTTCTGGCAGTCTGTACTGCTTATTAGAGAGATGAACGATATCTTTTTACATCTGTTTTACATCTATATTATACAGCGAATTTTAGAGGATGTTTGAACCATGTCGGGTAATGCAGAACTTTTGCGACTTTTCAAACACCCTTTTACTCGTTTTGCGGCCTGTGGTACTTTCCCATAGCAGCCGAGGCGACCATGCGTGGAGAATTTGGGAAAAGAGGTGGAAAGGAAACTGAGCTGTGGTTGTAGAAGTGTTTTGCTACCCCTCTTCATAACTTCCCCAAATTCTCTTTCTAAGCTGACGTTTAAAGGTCTCGCAAAAGCTGCTCAAGGACTACAGCCCATGACGACTTCTGTTTCGCTACGGCCTACGTTCGCTACCCTAGACGGCAATGAAGCCGTTGCCCGAGTCGCCTATGCCCTTAGTGAGGCGATCGCAATTTACCCCATCACCCCAGCCTCACCGATAGGGGAGTGGGCCGATGTCTGGGCTGCTAATGGTAAAGGTAACCTTTGGGGGACGGTGCCTGCCATCGTAGAAATGCAGAGTGAAGCGGGGGTCGCCGGAGCGATGCATGGGGCGCTGCAAACGGGGTCTCTGACGACGACCTTTACGGCCTCCCAAGGGCTACTGTTGATGCTGCCTAACCTGTACAAAATTGCAGGAGAGCTTACCCCCTGCGTGATTCACGTAGCGGCCCGGTCGGTGGCCGCTCAGGCGCTCTCGATTTTTGGTGACCATAGCGACGTGATGGCTACTCGCAGCACGGGCTTTGGACTGCTGTGCTCCACTTCCGTTCAAGAGGCTCAAGACATGGCGGCGATCGCCACGGCGGCTTCTCTCGCGAGCCGCATTCCCTTTATCCACTTTTTTGACGGCTTCCGCACCTCCCACGAAATTCAGAAAATTGAGGTGCTCTCTAACGAGGTGCTGAGCGCGTTAATTGACGATGAATGGATCGCCAAGCATCGCCAGCGCGCCCTCAGCCCCGATCATCCCGTCATCCGAGGTACTGCTCAGAACCCAGA
>JBARYO010000204.1:0-2518 GCA_049647905.1 Elainellaceae cyanobacterium
GATCTTTACGGCAAAAGTACAGTACAGCTGATGGCCCAAATCGCTCAATACGCCAGCAGCTACGACGAGGCCCATGAGATTATGGCAACACACGATCGCATGCGCTCCAACCTGGTTATCGTCTCGGATGCGGCATCTGGGCAGGCCGGAGTCTTTGAGCTGCTGGGGGAAGAGATGGGGGTGCGCAATCTAGATGACAATGGCCTCCTCTATATGACGAACCACTTTCTAGATCCGGCTGTTGCCGGTCGCGATGCCACGGATGGTGCCAGCTCCTTCAACCGCTTTTTGAGCTTTCAGCAGATGCTAGAGCCAGACGGCGATCGCACCCGCTATGGCAGCATCAACCCAGAAACAGCGGTGGAAATCCTCCGCGATCGCACCAATCCCTACACCTTTGAAACTTCGCCGCTAACGGTCAAGGACGACAACGCCAGCATCGGCGGCAATGGCTCCCACCGGCAGGTGGTGTTTGATCCGACGGGACTGCGGTTCTGGATGACCAACAGCGCCGTTGAGCAACCGATTCCCGAAAGTCCGTTTATCTGTTTCTCCATGCAGGAGCTTTTGGGGCTACCCAACGCCGAGCCTTGCCTGTCTCCAGCTATCGAATAGAACGACCATCGACTATGCTAAACCCGCTCAGATCTGCCCTTACCCAACGCCTACTCGTCAAAGCGCTCACCCTGGTTTCTGTCATGGGTATGGCTGCGGTGGGCCTTTCCGGCGGTCCTGCGATCGCTCGCCCTGAGAAAAACGTTCTGCTGCAGTATGACTCTAGCTTCGCTGAAGTGCCGCTGGCGGACCTAGCGCAGCTGGCTGAAACGGGGACAGCCTCGGATGAGCTGAGTGCCTACCTCCAAACGACGCCGTTAACGGAAGAAGACCTAGCCGCTGTCCTCAGTTTCGAGATTTATACAGGGACAATTCCCTTCAGCAGCACTAACGTCAATTTTGCTGCCATTCAGCTCAGTAAAGCTATCGGTGACCCACTGCGTCGGGAGCGCTATCGGGCAATGCGTCGGGCGCTTCGCGAATCCTTTGAGGGCGATCGCGCCATTACTGTCATCGAAATTGTTGAGAATTACCCCAGCTCTCGCACCCGCATCAGCCTAGATCAGATTGACCAGTTGTTTGGGGATGTTGCGCTGTTTGTTAATCGCGTTGAGCCCGTGTTGAGCGTGATTAAGCTGCTTCTCCCTGAGCTCGTCTGCGACTGTGGATTTAATGATGGGCAGATAGAGGGGTCTGCGCCGGGACGCCCTTTGGGAGCAGCTGAGGCGGCGGCAATGGTGACAGCTCAGGGCACAAAGCAGTCACGCCCGTGCGATCGCCTAGCGTCTGGGCTAAAGCAAATTACCCCCGGCGAAACTCCCACCCCCCTAGTTCCCTCACCTCCCGATGCCCTTAGCCGCCCCGATGCCATCATCCCAACGGACATAGCGGTTCCTTTGACCCCTACTGCCGGTGATAGCGCGGCTCAACTGCCCGAGCCAATCAATGAGCGGATCGTGATTGATTTTGGCCCCCTGCGGCCCTCGTTTAAAGTTAGAGACTTAGAGAAATTTGTCGAAACCGGCGTTTTGCCCAGGGCATGGCGGCTTTATTTGCGTGTGGCTGGGCTGAACGCCGAGGAGTTTCGTACGGCCCTGACCCAAGAGGTGGATGTGGATCTGCTGTTTCTTGACGGTCTGCTGAACAACATTTTGGGGGAGTACCTGCTGTTTCAGGTGGGCCATGTGATCCACACCCGCTCCGGTTCCAACAACATCCAGGCTCTGCGGGCGGCGCTGGTGCTGTCTGCCGCTGACGACAACAAAATCTCGCTGTTTGAGTTTTTGAAGAACTACCCTGAGCGGTCTGTGATTTTGGACGGGCTGAATCTAGCTCGCTTTGGCAGCAACTTGAGCCGTAGGGGGGCGGTGGGAACGGCCACTGCTGGTTTGGAGGATATGCTGCTGGAACTGCAGGCTGGTATTGCTGATGATATCTGCGATTGCCCTGATGACGCTGAGTTGTGAGCGGACTGGCC
Source organism: Elainellaceae cyanobacterium (assembly GCA_049647905.1). Lineage (GTDB taxonomy): Bacteria > Cyanobacteriota > Cyanobacteriia > CAKZMO01 > CAKZMO01 > JBCCAG01. Next base: position 2,033 of record JBARYO010000204.1, read on the forward strand.
CTGTTGTTTGGGGCACAGAATTGCGTAGAAAGTCTTACAGCCGCTGCTGAATTTTGGCCGTTGAGATTAAAGTGATTAAAGGCAATCTGTTCTGCTGGCGAAAGTGACGATGCCCCCCCAGACGATTCTGATTCTGTCGGCTAATCCAAAAGGCACTGTGCCCCTGCGCCTGGACGAAGAGGTGCGGGGGATTAAGGCTGGGCTGAAGCAGTCTAAGCACCGTGAGCTATTTAATGTTGAGCAGGCGGAAGCCGTGACGCCACGGGACGTGCAGCGGGCGATGCTGGAGTTTAAGCCCCGGATTGTTCACTTTTGCGGCCATGGCGAGGGGAAAGACGGCATCGTCATGGAAGGGGCTAAAGGGCGGCCTCAAATGGTAAGCGAGAAGGCGTTATCGAAGCTGTTTGAGCTGTTTGCCGACAATATCGACTGTGTGCTGCTGAACGCCTGCTATTCGGTGGTGCAGGCGCGGGGCATTGCCCAGCA
>JBARYO010000205.1:0-1953 GCA_049647905.1 Elainellaceae cyanobacterium
AGCCATATGGGGTGCGTATCTTGCGAAGAAGCGCGGTGGTAACAAGAAAGACATTGCTCAATACGCAGTGAGTTCCGCACTCGTATTTGGCCTTTTCGCAATGGTTGTCTCAATCATTCTCTTAAGGTTCATTTGAACAAAGCTGCAGATCTTTACGAAAATCTAGGCGAAGATGTCGATTGGCGTTCCGTCACGAACCATTGCGTAAATATCTTCTATCTCGCGATCAGATACTGCAATACATCCGGCTGTCCAGTCGGGTTTGATCGGGTCAATACCCGCTCGCGGCCCGCCATGTATAAAGATATCTCCACCAGGACTGCGGCCCTGTGCGGCTGCATAAGCAATATCCGCTTCATTCGGATAGGATATCCCGACAGACAGATGGAACATGCTGTTTGGATTGCGCTTGTCGACAGTATAAGAGCCTTCCGGTGTTTTTCCGTCACCTTCAAACTGCTTGGGACCCGCGGGTGCAAAGCCGAGGTCAAATTTATACGTCTTCAGGACCTGTGACTTGTTGTAAAGGAAGAGGGTTCGATCGCCCTTGAACATCTGCAAGCGCGTGACCTCTCGACCGTTATAAGTACGAAACTTGTTCGCGCAGCCAGCCAAAGTAAGAGCCAACCCACCCAGAACGGCGAAACGGCGTGTTGTACGTATCATTTTTTGCTCGACCTCTTTTTCTTATTGGCTCAGTTAATATTTGCACAAAGGGGTTTTTGAAATCAATGCCCATGCACCAAGGCACCCTGTGCCATCGTTTCTCCAATTTTCTCGCCCCCTGATGGGTCGGACAGATCCTTCTTGGCCCGAAGCAACCTCAGCGCGTTGGCTACGACCAGCAGGGAAACGCCGACATCCGCAGCGATAGCACCCCACATCGTTGCCATCCCGAAAGCTGTTAAGCCGACGAACAGCGCCTTGGTCGCCAGTGCGATGCCAATATTCTGATGAATGATATTCATTGTTCGACGTGAATGACCGACGAGCCACGGTACCTTGCCAATATCGTCCGTCATCAGCGCGATATCGGCTGTCTCAATCGCTGCGTCAGACCCGACTGCACCCATTGCAATTGCGAAGTGTGCCCGCGCCATGGCCGGTGCATCGTTCACACCGTCGCCGATCATCGCCACGACATCGTAGTTGGCAACCAACTCCTCAATCGCCGTCACTTTGTCCTCGGGCAGCAGCTCTGCGCGAACTTCGTCAATGCCGACCTCTGCCGCGACGGCGCGCGCTGTGCGCTCGTTGTCACCCGTTAACATGATGATCTTTTTCACCCCTTGGGCATGGAGGCGTGCCACCACTCCCTTTGCATCCGGTCGGATGCGGTCGCGCAATTCGATTAGACCCAGCAAACGATCCCCGGACCCGACGGCAACAAGCGTACTTCCAGCTCCCTCAATCCGTTCCAATAGGTCACGGGGAATGGTATCACCCAGTCCTTTTTCGGTGGCAAAGCGGTCGGAACCAAGCCACACAGATTGCCCTTCCCATGATCCCTCTACGCCGCGACCCGGCACAGTTTTCGTGTCCGTAGCCACCGATTGCTTCAATCCGTCGCGTTCACCGCGCGCAAGGATAGCGCGTGCCAGCGGGTGGGATGAGCGGGCTTCCAGCGCAACAGCGGCACTCAAGAGGTCACGCTCGGCAGTGCCACCCAAGGGATGCAGACCCGCGACTTCCGGTTCACCCATGGTGATCGTTCCGGTCTTGTCCATGGCCAGCGCGGTTAGGCGTGAGGGGGCCTCGACATAAGCGCCGCCCTTGATCAGAACACCGTTGCGTGCCGACGCCGCGAGAGATGCCACGATGGAAACAGGCGTGGAGATGACAAGCGCACAAGGGCAAGCGATCACGAGCAGCACCAACGCGTTATAGAACCAGTAATTCCATGCCCCTGAAAATAGAAGTGGCGGCACGATTGCAATCAGCACTGCCAATATC
>JBARYO010000206.1:0-2221 GCA_049647905.1 Elainellaceae cyanobacterium
GGCTAGACGGCCTAGATTTGGCCCACCCCCGTTAGCCCTCCCAGGAGGACAGATGTTTTGGCTTCGCTTAGTTTTTTTGTGAGCTAGGCATCGATGAACCCCTTAACCATGGCAACCACGGGTTTGACGGCGGGGTGGTCGATGGCTTCTTCGAGGGCAGTGGTGCCACCTTCTTTGAGGGCGTTGACCACTCGCGCTTTGAGGGTGGGGTTATTTTGGATGGCCTCAACGGTTTTGCCAGCGATCATGGCTTGGCCGGTGGGGGTACTGCTGTCGTAGTCTTGGTCAAGCTGGACGAGCAGGGCTTTGATGTCTTTGGCGGCTTGGGTGAGGTCTTGCTTGGGGGCCTGGTGGATGTGCTGGTTGGCCTGCTGACGGGCGTTGCCCTTGACTTCGTTGGCGAAGTTGCCGATGTTTGCGCCCTGTAGGTGGTGGTTGGTTTCGCTCACGGGGTTTTGCTCCTGCTGGTTGCTGTTGTGGATATTGATATTGAGGGGAGGGTAGCGATCGCTCCTATCGCCATACTTGTCCCCAAGGCGATCGCCATACTGATCTTTGGCGTAGCGCCGCTGACGCACTTCAGGCGGCTCATAGCCATCTAAAAGCTGGCGGATGTTGACGCGAATGCCGAGCTTGCCGATGGCATGGGTTTGCTCGCCCATGGCTTCTAAACCCAGCAGATTTTGGTAGTCCAGCGGTGGATAGTCTGGGTGGCCAGGGACCGGAACCCACTCGCTCACCTCTAAGTTTCCGAGGCTGCGGTGAATTTCGGTGAAGCGATCGCGAATCATGGACAAGAAAACGCGACGGGTGGAGTCTCGCCCGCCCACAGCGATAAAGATGCGGCGGTCTTCGGGGTCGGCTTTAACGCGGGCGGTGTTGTAGACCTCGTCGCCTTCGCGGTAGGCCAGCATGACGCCGCTGCGCCAGTAGGTTTGGTTGTGAATCTTTTGGTGGCTGAGGACGATGAAGCGAGAAATGATGCTCCCCGGCAGGACGCCGTAGTGGTACTGAAACGCTAGGGTGGTGCCCTCAATGTCTACATTCTCTGGCTCGTCTTTGGGCAGCAGGGCAGGGATGAGCACCCGTTGACCTGGCCTATCGGAGAGGTCGAAACAGAGCTGAAATTCTTTCATCAGCTCGGTGAGGTAAATGTGGCGCTTGGCGGGGTAGCGAGTTTCGGGCAGCACTCGGCTGATGTCTTCGGGAGTCAGGATGCCTTTGGTCTCAGTTTTGAGCGCGTCGTCGCTGAGGAGAGCGTAGATACCCTGGGTGACCCAGTCGGGGTTGAGGACGTTGGTGCTGCTCAAAATAGGGTGCTCCTGAAAGTTGAGCACGATGCCTAGCCGGTGCAGTAGCTCGATTAGCTGCTCCTGATTCTTTTCTTCCTCAATATGTTTAGTGGCACAGATTGTGGCGTATTGGCTATAGCTGATGAAGTCGTCCTCCATTGCTTCTAGCTTTTCTTTGACCTCAAACCAGGACAGGGGCAGCAGGTTGTAGACGTCGTTCATCTGGGCTACTTCGGCTTTGATGGCGTCGCCGAGGGTGTCGAGGCCGTCGCCGCTTTGGCAGGAGGTTTCGATGATGGCTTTGATATTGGGGTATTTTTCCTGCAGAGCGCGGCGGTTGATGTCGAGGGGCTGCTCGTCTTTTTTGTTGCCGATGATGATGACGGGGGATTCTGCGCCGAAGCTTTGGATCAGCTTGAGCCAGTATTCCAGGCGGTTTTCCTCTTCACTGGTGCGGCAGTTGCACACCAGCAGGTAGACGCTGCGCTTGGTGAGGAAGAATTGGTGGGTGGCGTGGTAGATTTCTTGGCCGCCGAAGTCCCAGACGTTGAGGCGGACGTCTTTGCTGTTGACGTGGATGTTCCAGCTGCGGACGCTGAGGCCGTCGGTTTGGTTTTGGTGGGGGTTGAAGTGGTTGTCGAGCAGGCGGTTGATCAGAGAGGTTTTGCCGACGCTGCCTTGGCCGACGAGGAGGAGTTTGGCTTCGTTGAGGGGGCGGACTTTGCCGCTGCAGAGTTGGTGGAGGTAGTTAAAGATATCGGCGACAGAACCGGGATCTTTGCGCTTTTGAGGTGGTCCAAGAATTTCTGGAGAGATGGGTAGAGGGTTTCGTCTGAGATCAAGCTTAGTCAGGTTGGAGAGGCTGAGCAAACTGATAGGTATTTCAGAAATTTTGTTGTTTTTTAGATCAAGCGTGGTCAGGTTGGAGA
>JBARYO010000207.1:0-1701 GCA_049647905.1 Elainellaceae cyanobacterium
CTGCTGGCCGAAGGACAATATCAAACAGCGGCACTTTTAGTTTTGAGCCATTTAGCAACCAGCCGACGGCCAGGGTCAGGAAAATCCAGCCCATGGTGAACAGGGCGTACTTTGTCGGTGAGGTTCGCAGCGACAATGGTCCCCAGTCCTCGGGTGGAGAATTGGACTGGAGGAGGGAGGTATCGGAAGATAGCAGCGCCATCAGCCAGGAAAACAGGCAGAGGAACAGCAGGGTCTGCCAAGAAAACGCCTGGTCTGGCCTGACGGTCTGCCACACATGGCGTCGGGATGCATTCGCGGCGCTGGCGACATGGGTGAAGACATCAGCGGTGGTTGGGATTTTCGGCATGGCTAAGCGCCTGCAAGACGCAACATTCTTCTAACGATATTACTGAAAGGGCGCGATGATGCGGAGGGGACCATCTTCTAGGGGAGCGAGCAGCTGCATCGCCAGTAGCACAATGAGCATCAAACTGTAGCTTGTGGCATTCGCGATCAAGATAGTACCCATGGGCTTGGCCTCCGATCGCTCTGACGCCTTTTCTCGGCGGTAGCCCATCGGAAACCTCGGCTTGCGGTTGCCGTAGCGGACCTCAATTTGCTTCCGTTCTCCCCGTAGCTCCTCCAGCTGGACAAACCCTAGCATTTCGACAATCACAGTAAACACAAAGGTACCAAACCCAGCCATAACAATCCATGTAAAGGCATTGGGCAACCTACCGTTTAAGAAAAACAGATCGATCAGCGATCGCTCCACCGTTTCAAGATGGGGGCCATTCTCGATGATGGCCAACCCGGAAAAGAAGAGCAGCCATCCCATCACCAGGGATAGTAAATTGAGTGACATGGCAAATTCCACACTCTTGCGAGGGGAGAATTTGAGCCGTCGCCGTAGCACAACAGATTCAATGGCGATCACAAACAGCAACAATAGTGCCTGAGTTGAGATCACCTTCAGCGGAATCAAATAGGTCGTCATCAGTCGTAGCCCTAGCCCTAGCCTACACAGGGTTGTACAGCTGTCTTCCCCAAATATACCGTCCTCATTCCCCCACAACACAATACCGCTACAATCAAAATTGACATCATAATAACTACCATGACCCAAGGAACGCGCCGCAAAACCGCCACAGGGCGAGGCATCGGCATCCGCACTGCCCAAGCCCAGTTTGGTCGCGCCGTCGGTCAAATCCATGTCTACGATGGGGACGGTAAGGGAAAATCCCAGGCGGCGCTGGGGGTCGTGCTGCGATCTATTGGCCTCGGCATCCAAACCGGTGTCCAGTCACGAGTGCTCCTACTGCGCTTCCTTAAAGGCCCAGGTCGCCCTTACGACGAAGATGCCGCCATTGAGGCACTACAGCAGGGCTTTCCCCATCTCATTGACCAAGTGCGCACTGGTCGCGGCGAATTTTTTGATGCAGACGGCATTACCCGCTTTGACCGCCAAGAGGCGCAGCGGGGGTGGGATGTAGCCAAAGGAGCGATCGCCTCTGGCCTCTATTCCGTGGTTGTTTTGGATGAATTGAATCCGGTGTTAGATTTGGGACTGCTGCCCGCTGAAGAGGTCGCCGCAACGCTGACCGGCAAGCCCGACCACCTTGAAATTATTGCCACCGGGCGCGGTGCCCCCCAAGCGTTGCTTGACGTTGCCGATCTCCACTCCGAGATGCGGATGTACGAGCACTCCAGCGATCTCTA
>JBARYO010000208.1:0-2781 GCA_049647905.1 Elainellaceae cyanobacterium
AAAGCCCACCAGCTTCAAGAGATGGGGCTCAACCCCTATGCCTACCGCTGGGAGTCCACCCACACAGCAGCAGGCCTGCAGGACAAGTATGCTCATTTGGAGCCCGGAGACGAAGTAGAGGATGCCGTCGCGATCGCGGGGCGAATCATGGTGCGGCGGGTCTTTGGCAAGCTGGCCTTCTTCACGCTGCAGGACGAGACGGGTACCATCCAGCTTTACCTCGACAAGAAAACTGTCCAAGCGGGGATGTCTGACACTGACGCCAACGCGTTCAGCACGCTGAAGCAGCTGACCGATGTGGGGGATATCCTCGGCGTTAGAGGAACGCTGAAGCGGACCGATAAGGGGGAGCTTTCCGTGAAGGTCAGCACCTTCCAGGTTTTGACCAAGGCACTACTGCCCCTACCCGATAAGTGGCATGGCCTGACCGATGTGGAAAAGCGCTATCGGCAGCGCTACGTCGATTTGATCGTTAATCCAGAGGTCAGGCAAACCTTCCGCCGCCGGGCTCTAATTACAGCCTCCATCCGTCGCTTTCTCGATCAGCAGGGATTTATTGAGATCGAGACTCCAGTGCTCCAGCCTGAGGCCGGGGGGGCCGAGGCCCGTCCGTTTGCGACCTATCACAACACCCTGGACATGCCGCTATACCTACGCATTGCCACAGAGCTTCACCTCAAGCGGCTTGTGGTCGGGGGGTTTGAAAAAGTGTTTGAGCTGGGGCGCGTCTTCCGCAACGAAGGCATCTCGACTCGGCACAATCCAGAATTCACCACGCTAGAGCTATACCAGGCCTATGCGGACTACAACGACATGATGGCCCTCACTGAGACAATGATTGCTCAGGCCGCTGAGCAGGTGATCGGCACGATGGAGATTCCCTATCAGGGTGACACCATCCATCTGACGCCACCCTGGCGGCGGGTGACCATGCATGAGGCAGTGCAGGAAAAAACCGGGGTGGATTTTGGCCAATTTGAGGCATTAGAGGAAGCGATCGCTGCCGCTGAAGCTGCTGGAATCCACGCTAAAGACTGTTCCAGCATCGGGCATGTGCTCAATGAGGCGTTCGAGCAAACCGTCGAGCAGACCTTAATTCAGCCCACCTTTGTTATGGACTATCCTGTGGAAATTTCGCCACTGGCCAAACCCCATCGGTCTAAGCTGGGCTTAGTAGAGCGATTCGAGCTGTTTGTTGTGGGCCGAGAGACGGCCAACAGCTTCTCTGAGCTTACCGATCCGGTTGATCAACGCCAGCGGCTAGAGGCCCAAGCATCCCGCAAGGCAGCAGGGGATTTAGAAGCCCAAGACGTCGATGAAGACTTTTTGACGGCGCTGGAATACGGCATGCCGCCAACCGGGGGCCTTGGTATCGGCATCGACCGGCTGGTGATGCTGCTTTGCGACTGTGCCAGCATCCGCGATGCGATCGCCTTCCCGCTACTGCGCTCTGAGACGGTTGGATCTAGCCCAGCTGGAGGTACCGAAGCAGGTGGTGCTGATGAGGCTTAACTTGCGAGCTGGCCTGTGCCGATGTCTACCACTGCTGCTGCTAGCCGCCGGATGCAGCGCAAAATCCTCTATCGTGTCTCTCAACCCACCCCAGGCGGTGCCCAGAGTAGAGCAAATTCCGCAGGCACCTAAAGAGACCATCGCGGCACTGCCCGACGATGTACAAATTTACCGGGATGAGAACGAGATGTTCGTCCTGGCGCTGCCCAAGGACTACACCTATGAAAGCAGCGATCGCAGCATGACCTTTGCGGCCCCAGATGGTGGCTTTGGGGGGGAAGTGGACTATGCTGCCGCAGAAGCCTCCCTTACCCCCCCAAAGCTCGAAGAAAGGCTGAAGCAAATGCTGCAGGAGCGGTTTGTCGAGGTCTCCTGGGAAGACGGCAGCGCCAACGAACAGTCGGACGGGAGCTTAAGGCTAGACTGGCAGGGCATCAGTAGCGATGGTCAGCAATTAGATGCCCTCAGCTTTATTGAGCAGCATGGTGAGGTGGTTTATATTCTGACGGCCCATGGCGTGGACCGCCCCTACAAAGACTATAACGACGATGCCCGAATCATTGTGGGGAGCTATGTCGTCCGTCAAGATCCCCCCAGTGTGGAGTGATTTTGCTTTGGTGGATTTGACGAGGTCTGCTCAGTAAAGTCTCCTCAACAGAATCAACCCCAAAGAAGCGAAAACAATAAAAAACCCCAGCCAAAGCCGGGGTTCAATCAGGGTGCATCTACCATATAAATCTTCTAGCGATCGCCCCATCATCCGGAAAAACAAAAATAATAAAAAAACCCCAGCCGAAGCTAGGGTTTAATCAGGGTGCATCTACCATATAAGTCTTCCAGCGATCGCCCTATTATCCGGAGGGTTTGCTCAAGCGATGCAAACTTTCCCTATTCAATGGGCGTAACCTGCAGACGGCGGGTCACCCCCGTGATCCCATCATCTCGAATAATAATTGCCGATAGCCATTGCTGCCCTGGTGTCGTAGGTGCTCGGCCTACCTTGAATAGCCCACCGGAGGACAGGAGATCAAACTCGATGGCCGGTGGCGCGAGGTATCCCATAGGACTGACCGCGGCCTCAATCGCTGTCCCTAACAGCAAGTGCTCCTCTAGAGGCTCCATCACAATGGCGTCGAAGTAAAACTGTTGCCCAATATTCACCCGGTCCGGCAGATTGATGTCTAGCGTCGGCGGGTTACTGCCGGTGGTGACGATGTTGCTCTCATCCAAAATCGTCTGGCTGACGATTTGGCCGTCCACAATCTCCTG
>JBARYO010000209.1:0-1873 GCA_049647905.1 Elainellaceae cyanobacterium
TCTTTTCCACTCGGTCTGATATTCCCCACCTGCCCTACACCTCCCCCCACGTGCGCTATGCCTACACCGGGTATATCAAACATCAAATGGCCCAATACACCGCAACGCTGACCCAAACCCTCGGGCAGTACGGCAAGTACATTGCCAAAGGGCTACCGGGGGTAAGATGGGTCCGTCAGGCGATCGCCCGAACCGCGCAGCGGCGACGGTAACGAGTCGCTGAATCGTTCCTCGCCGGGACGTCGCAACATTATCTGGTACATTAAAAGGCGGACTGGCTCTTGCTCGTCATGTCATCCCTGTTCAGATCCGCCTGGGTTTTGCCTGCATGATCATTTCCCACAAGCACCAATTCATCTTCGTCAAGACTAAGAAGACGGCGGGCACAAGCCTTGAGGTGTTCCTCTCTCAGCACTGCGGCGAATCCGACATCATTACCCCAATTCACCCCAGGGTGGAACCTCATGTAGCGCGTAACTATCAACAAAGGTTCAACCCACTGCCGGAGTTGGCGATGCGATTTCGGAACGGAACGCCGCTGAACCCAACCCTAAAGGACTTTCAAGCGGGTAAAGCGTTCTACAATCATCTGCCGGCCTTCGCGATTCAGTCTCGGGTGCCGCGCCGCATCTGGAACAGCTATTACAAGTTCTGCGTTGAGCGCAACCCCTGGGATAAAACGCTGTCGTATTACCATATGCGGCGGCATGACAGTGAGCAACCCCTCAGCTTCGAGGCGTACCTTAAGCAGGGCGATTTCTGTCTCAACTACCCCTATTACACCGACATCTCAGGCGATCGCGTCATTGTCGATCGGGTCCTGCAGTACGACGATCTATCCCAGGGCCTGAGCGAGGTTTTTCAGCGTCTCGGCATCCCCTTCGACGGGGATTTGTCGGTTCGTGCCAAGGCCGACCGCCGTCGCGATCGCCGTCCCTATACTGAGGTCTATACCCCTGAGCAGCGCCAGCTGATTGAGACAGTATTTGCCAAGGAGATTGATTTGTATGGCTACCAGTTCTGAATCTGCCCCAGTGACTGACGTTGACCCGTCAACCCCACAAGCTGTCGATAAAACCTTGATTTTCCTGCATATCCCTAAGGCTGCAGGGACAACCATGGCGAGCATTCTGACGCAGCAGTACGGCAAATCTGTGAGCCACCATACGAAGCGCCAACCCCACCAGCAGATACAGGCCATGCCTGAAGCGCAGCGGCGGCAGCTGAGGCTGATCCATGGCCATATGCCCTTCGGTATCCACCAGTATCTATCGCAGCCCTCCACCTACTTCACCATGCTGCGTCATCCTGTGGATCGGGTGATTTCCCACTACTACTTCATTCTCAATAGTCCAGAGCATTCTGGATATCCGGTGGCGCGGGCTGCTCGTAACATTACCCAATACGTCATCTGCGGGCTACAGGAGCAGACCAATAATGTTCAAACCCGCCATCTCTCTGGAGTCGGTGGAACGGTCGATTTTGGTGAATGCACGGCACGGCACCTGCAGCAGGCGAAGCGGAACTTAGAAACAGAGTTCATCTTAGCGGGGACATCCGAACAGTTTGACGCCACCCTGCTGTTGCTGGGCCAAAAGCTAGGCTGGACCCCATCCCCCTATCCCAAACTCAACGTCAATCCGAGCCGCCGCAAGCGAGATGAACTGCCTCGCCAGGCGATCGCCATGATTGAGCGCTACAATGCCCTCGATTTAGAGCTGTACCGGTACGCCACGGAGCGGCTACAGCAGCAGATTGCGGCCCAAGGTCCTGGGTTTCAAGCGGCGCTCAAAGCGTTCCAGCAGGCCAATTTAGAATATGGTGAAGTGGTTCAGAAAGGGGGCCGTAACACCCCCAGCCGCACAGATAGACT
>JBARYO010000210.1:0-5797 GCA_049647905.1 Elainellaceae cyanobacterium
ACGGTGCGCCCCACGTTGATGAGGTAGCAATAGGCGATTTCATGGTGGCTGGGGGCAATTTGTGAGCCATCGGTGGCGATCACCGTATGGGCAGCGGGGGCGGCGGCGATCGCCTGCCGTAGGGTAAGGGGCTCAACAGGTGCGGCGCTGGTGAAGATCAAGCGATCGCGCCAGTCTTCCCGGATTTGCACCAGCTCATCCTGTCGAGCGATCGCCGCTTCAAAAATGGACTGCGCCCGCTCAAGCCGCTTTCGATTGGCCTCAGATTCCTCAGTCAGAAACTGGCTGATGCCGCGCATTTGATGGGCAAGCTTTGCAAGGTCTAGCATGGAGTAGCGTTACTCTGTTCCCGTAAGGCTCTGTCACAACAATACAAATGTTTTATGTCAATGTCTACAACTAAGTCTCTCAGTATGATGAAGCGCTTCTGGATTAGCGCGTTTGCGTTGGCTGTGGTGGCCTGTTCGCAGTCCAATACTGCTCCCAGCAGCACCGCCTCCAACGGGCCAGAAGACACATCAGCGGCTGAGTCAACCGCTTCTACAGAAGTCGCTGAGAGCAGCGGTGGTGATGGGGCTGAACCCACTAGCGAACTTGCCGCCATTGAGCAGCAAATCCTAGAGCAAATCAACCAGTATCGTGAGGAGCAGGGACTCACGGCCTTAAGACTAGATGAGGCGATTCAGCAGCAGGCGCAGCAGCACAGCAGCGCCATGGCTCAGGGCACTACCCCGGTGAGCCACCAAGGCTTTGATGACCGGGTGGAGGCGATCGCCAAGTCGATAGACTACCGCAGTGCGGCGGAGAATGTGGCCTATAACGAGGGCTATTCGTCACCAGGTGAGCAGGCGGTTCAGGGCTGGCTAGATAGCCCTGGGCACCTGGAAAATATTCAGGGAGACTATACCCTGACGGGGATTGGGGTTGCCCAAGACGGGCAGGCTTACTACTTCACTCAAATCTTCATCAAAACCCCGTGAACGTGTCCTAGATTGTTTCGGGTCAAATCGGTGGCGATAATCAATAGGTGCCCAGCATGCCGCGCCGTTTGGCCTGCTGCTCCGCCCAGCGAAATATCAGCATCCCGAGGGTAAAATACACGACGCCATTGATTAGCGCTAAGGCAAAAATGCCCCAGTCGAGAGATTCTCCCCTCGCCATCAGGTCGCGCAGCAGCCCCGCGCTAGGAATCATAGGCAGCATCCAGCCCAACAGCTTTAGCTGGGTTGACCAGGTCTCTATTGGCGTTGCCAGCACAAACAGCAGCGCAAATTGAAACAGCCCAAGCAGCTGTTGAACCCGCTTAAACAGCAGGGCACAAGCTCCCATAATGAACGCCAGTCCATAACCTGCCATTACGTTTGTGACTAAGGGCAGCAGCAGTGTAGGCGGGAACTGGAGACGGCTGCCCGTAATGCCCATCAAAATGAGCAGTATTGCGGCAATCAGGGTGATGCGAATGGTTAGGCCAGCTAGGGCTCGAACGAGGAAGATGCGAGACGCGCCAAAGGGGGACAGAAAGATTTGCTCCAGGGTTCCGGTTTGGGCTTCGGACTGCAGATTTAGGGAGATATCGCTGATGATGAAGAGGGTCAAAGTCCACAGGACATAGCCCACCACCACCGCATCTAGGCGATCGCCAAACTGCATGGTCGGCCCGGCCATATAGCGGGCGCTCAAAAACAGCCCGTAAAACACGATAGTTGTGATGACAATACCGCCAATCGCCTCAGCCGGATAGCGAATAAACTCGGTCCAACTCCGCTTCAGCTCAGCCCAAAATAGTTCCACTGCGCACCACCTTAAGAAATACATCGGTCAAATCGGGGCGATCGGGGGCCACCTGCGTGATGGGCAGCGGCCGCAGAATGTCGAAGACTTGATATAGGCCAGAGGCATCACCCATGTAATGGATCACGTTGCCCCATACCGAGGCCTCCAAGGCCGCGATCGCCTGCCGCTGACTCGGGCTGATTTCCCCATCGACCTCAATCCGGTAAGCGGCATCAGAAAACTGGCGAATCAGGTCGGCTGTGGTGGCTTGGGCTACGAGCTTACCTTGACGAATAATGGCAACTCGATTTGATAGCGCCTCCGCCACATCGAGCTGGTGGGTGGTGAGCAGCACCGCGCATCCCTGGGCCGCGATCGCCTGCACCAGCCCCTTCACATGCTCTGCAGCCTCAACATCTAAGCCTAGGGTCGGTTCGTCCAATAGCAGCAGATTAGGACTATGCACCAGGGCAACGGCGATGGCCAGCTTCTGCTGCATCCCTCGGGAAAAGGTGCGCACTAGGGCATCTTTCTTGTCAGCCAGACTGAACTGGTCCAAAAGCATCAGACCCTGCAGCCGCGCCGCGCGGCGACTCATGCCCCGCAGTACGCCAAAATACTCTAGATTTTCCAGCGCCGTCAGCCGCCAGTAGAGGTTGCGGTTGCCCTCTAAAACGGCTCCGATGCCCCGAAGCGCCATCGGGTTGCTGTGGGGATCTTCCCCTGCAATCCGCACCGTTCCTCCGTCAGGGTGCACCAAGCCAGCAATCATCTTGATGGTGGTGGTTTTTCCAGCGCCGTTAGGCCCCAGAAAGGCCAGCACTTCCCCAGAGGCGATCGCCAGGGAGACGCCATCGACAGCCATCACTTGTTTGCGATCGCGCCGGTAGAATTTACGCAAGTCAGAGGCATCTAAAATTGGGGCCGAAGACGCGTGAGCAGTGGATAGCGTATTAGGCTCAACCAGCATAGTATTGAGAGGCTCAGGAAATGGATGGTATCAGTTAGTCAGTATTAGTCAGCCTGACTTGTAACAATACCTTAACAACTATATTTCTTGACTCGCCACAAAGAATCCTCCCAATGGGATTTTTCTTGACCCCAGCCGGGTTTTGAGTTCGGCTTGGCTACTCACCTAGACTACCTACGGCCCAGAACTTAACTATGCCCAGCACCTGCGATTTACTGCTTCGCCATTGTCGACTAATCCAGCGCAGCGGTCTGAGGGTAGACGTCGATATTGCGATCCAAGACGGGACCATTTTAGCCATAGGACCGCAGCTCGATTTCGAGGCTCGCCGGGAGTTGAATGTGCGCGGTCGTCTCGTGAGTCCGCCATTTGTCGATTCCCATGTCCACCTCGATTCGGCCAAGACATTGGGGGAGCCTCGCCTCAACAAGAGTGGCACCCTGTTCGAAGGTATCGAGATTTGGCGAGAGCGGAAACAGTCATTGACGATGGACGACGTCAAGCAGCGGGCGATCGCGACCTTGAAGCAACATGCCACCCAGGGCGTCCTCTTCGTACGAAGCCACGCCGATGTGAGCGAAGTCACCTTAACTGCTCTCAAGGCGCTGTTGGAGGTGCGAGATGCCATGCAGGATTGGATGACGCTGCAGGTGGTGGCGTTCCCCCAAGATGGCATCTACGGCAGTCCTCAGAATGATCGACTGATGGAGGAGGCTGCGAAGTTGGGGGTAGATGTGATTGGCGGTATCCCCCATTACGAGCTGACGCGGGAAGACGGCGTGCGTTCGGTGCAGCGCACTTTCGAGCTGGCGCAGCAGTACGGTTGCTTGGTAGATATCCACTGCGATGAGATCGACGATGATCAGTCTCGCTTTTTGGAAGTGGTGGCAGCCTGCGCCATTCGGGCCGAAAACGGCGATCGCGTCACGGCGAGCCACACCACAGCCTTTGGCTCCTACAATGACGCCTACGCCTCAAAGCTTATGGGCTTTCTAGATCGGGCGCAGATCAACTTCATCGCCAATCCGCTGATCAACATCACGCTACAGGGACGGTGCGACACCTATCCTAAACGGCGCGGGGTCACGCGAGTTAAGGAGCTGTGGCAGCGGGGCATTAACGTAAGCCTTGGGCATGACTGCATCCAAGACCCGTGGTATCCCCTGGGTACGGGCAACATGCTGGATGTGGCCCATATGGCGCTGCATGTCTGCCAGATGACAGGCACAGAGGAGATTGATGCCTGCTACGACATGATTACCTGGAACGGTGCCCAGACCATGAATGTGGCGGACAAATACGGTATTACAGTGGGCAAGCCCGCCAGTTTGATTGTGCTGGACGCGAGCGATCGCTATGATGCGCTGCGGCGACGCCCAACGGTGTGCTGCGTAATTTCGAGAGGGAACGTGATTGCCGAAACGCGGCCCCCTGCGACAACGTGGAACGGCGGTACAGCACAATGATGCCCCTGTCGCTTCTCCGAAAACGGCAGGGGCAATAGGCCTAAACGATGGGAGAGTCTCGCCCGGTCTGTGCCCCACAACTAGGCAGAGCATCGTGTTCAGCCGTTGTTAGTCGTTGCGTCATTAGTCATTGTCGAAAAGATGCAGGCGACCATAGCCCAAGAACATACCAATACCATTGGGGCCAGCTGGATAGGCCGTAACGCCATACTCATATATCCCACCTTGAGCTGGATTATGCTCAGCCTCAAGCTCAACGGTGATTGTATGTCCTGGCAACACAGGGGGATTAAAGACAAACAATACTTCCCCCGGTACAGCGGTCGGCCCTCCGATGCTGGATAGCGGCAGAGCTGGGCCACCAGCCAGACTATCCCCCTCGAACGCTGCGCTGTCGTCGTGGTTGAGGGAAATCTTTTCTACATGGTCATGAGGTGTGACCTGAATGGCCTGCATCGGTTCCCCGGCATCATAAGGCACCGTAATAGTGAACTGATAATCTGCACCACTGTTGGGGCTAGAGGAAGTAGCGGCAGAGCGAACCAGGCGAGGGGCGCGGTCAAAAGCAACCCGATCGCCTACCAAAACGCCATCCGCTGATGAGGCAACAAGGCCAATTACTCCGGTCAACGTCAGCCCGAAACCAAGCAAATAGCTGAGGATATTTCGCTTAGACTTGTAATATTTCATGGTGTTATTACTCCTACATATTATAGTTTTATGTTTTGTCTGGCATACCAAAGGCAGGGCCATGCCACGGTTGAGCAGCATAAACAGCACGTCTCAACGTCAGGTCGCCATATCCTTAAAATGGGTATTAAACGAATAGCTCAGCTATCGAACTCGTGATTAGCCAAGACCCTCTCTAGTAGAGCTTTTGAGTCAAGCACAAGCATTGAATGATTAGTTGAATAATCAAAGTTTAGGGCGACCTGGCCCGAGATGCAGAGGCATCTACTTGTCGGATCTATTTACCGAGACTTGCCGAGACTTACCGATCTTTTGTTGCGCGTAGTTGAGTTAGCTGAAGAGATAAAGAAGTGATGCGATCGCTATACTGAACTACCTTATTTCAGATCATATCAATGCTGCACTGTTTCGATGCGGCAGCTTGTGGTTTGTGAAAGGAATCTTATCTTTATTACAGACGTCATGTTGGTCCCCTTTTTTGGCAATTGCTCTGCCGCAATAGCATAAAGAAAAACTCCAGAGGCTCTAAAGCGTTCTGGAGCATGACCCCCATTCGGCGACCACCTACGGGTGGCGGGGCGAAGAATCTCTGTCCTTTAGGACGGAGAGGATGTCAACGATGAGAGTTCTCTACGATCGCTTAATTCCCTGCATCCGGCGCAACAATCCCTGGTAAGGCATTGAGTTCCGCGTCGCTCAGAGGACTGCCGCCAAACTCGCTGTACTGCCGTGCTAGTGCTCCCGTAAACGCCGCATTGTAGTCCAGCGCAACCTCATTGCGAATGTAGTCACTGCGATCGTCTCGATAGTCGCCGTCATCTGGCGAGGCAGGTCCACCCACTAGTGCGCCATAGAACGTATTGGCGTTTGGTGCATCACTGCTAACGCTATCCCAGCC
>JBARYO010000211.1:0-3333 GCA_049647905.1 Elainellaceae cyanobacterium
CCATAGCGCTCCCCCAGCCGCCGCTTTTCCGCCGCCGCGCAAACAACGCCATCGCTCGTCAGCCCTGTCGCCGCTGTCACGCGCAAGGGTCTGTTCCCTGACGGCGCAGCATTCAAGACCTGACATAAGTCAGCACATAGATCGCGATCGCACCCCAACTGTTGCCCACTGGCCTGATCAACGCAGCCCTCACAGACCACCACATCCCCCGGCTCCAGCCCCGGCGACAAACTGCCCCCTAGCCCCAGCAGAATCGCCCGCTTGGGAGGGCTACCGAGCAGGGCGTCAACCTGGGCCACAGCGGCCTGCCCCATGGCGATCGCCGTAGGAGGGAGCGCCTGACCCGTACCTCGACAAGCCGCCTGGTATTCTGCCCCCTGGGGTACTAGCAAGACAGGGGTGGCTGGTGCCGTTAATTCGCTATCAATGGCCATTGATCCTATTTGCTAGGCTTGTTCGGGTGATAGACCGGCAGGTTGCCAGTTCAACAGGGTAAGCCCACCAAATTGATCATAATGTAGGTTCGCACCTGGCGAACCTGACCGTTTTGTCCCGAAGCTTGTTAACATTGCGTTGAATACAGACCCACGACCCATGCGTTCCCACACGTGTCTGACAACCTAAATCATCCTCCGCATAAGCCATCTGACGAGGCCGATACCCCGAATCCTGTCGCCTCAGATCGTGCTGCTTTAGATCATGCCGCTTCAGATCTTAATGGCGATAGCGCTACGGCTGAGCCAACCGTCCCTACGCCTCTAGTCGCCAGTGATACGCAGCTCAACCGTGATGTGGCTGCAAGCAACGTAGCGCAACCCTCAGAGCCAGCGACTCCAAACCCTGTCACAGTAAAATCTGACGAAACAACATCGGCATCAAAGCGCAAGGAGCCCGAGCCCGAAAACTTTTGGGTGGAGATGCGCAATATCCTGGTATTGTCCATTGCGCTGGCCTTGGGCATTCGTCACTTTGTTGCCGAAGCCCGCTACATTCCCTCTGAGTCGATGCTGCCAACCCTAGAGGTGAACGATCGCCTCATTATCGAGAAGATGAGCTATCGGTTCCGGCAGCCCGACCGAGGGGATGTGGTAGTTTTTCGCCCCACCGACACCATTAAAGCCGAGAACCCAACCTTCAACGACGCTCTGATCAAGCGCATTGTTGGGCTGCCGGGTGAAACGATTGAGGTGAAAGAGGGCAAAGTCTTTGTCAACGGTGAACCCATCGTTGAAAACTACATCGAAGAAAAGCCCGCCTATATTTGGGGGCCTCAGGAAATTCCTGAAGACAGCTACCTTGTGTTTGGTGACAACCGCAACAACAGCTATGACAGCCATTTCTGGGGCTTTGTCCCCAAAGACAATTTGATTGGTCGGGCGGCAGTACGGGTTTGGCCCCCCAATCGACTAGGGCCGCTGGACGAGCAGCCCGCCTTCTACTTCGAAGCGGACTCTGAAGAGGAAGTACCAGCGCCTACTGCTGAGTAGACTCTGGCTTTGATGATTGGAGGTGGTGTGCCGTGATGCAGCTGGGATGGCAAGCGATACTGCTCGCGTTGGGTGGATCCGTGGTGGTTACGGCGATCGCATTCTTGGCGCTGGTGATTTTGGAGCAACGGCGTCAGGGCTAAAGGTTGGCCCTGGGGAAGCTTGGCTCCGTCTGTCACCGATCGCCCTGAATTTGACTCATGGCCTCCAGATCCAGCACCGCCGCTAGGCTCTCCTCATCCATCAGATTTTTCTCTAGCACCAGCTGCCGCAGGGATTTCCCGGTCTCCAAAGACTCCTTGGCGATCGCTGCAGCATTGAGATAGCCAATGTGGGGATTGAGGGCCGTGACCAGCGCTAAACTTGCTTCGGCGTAGCTGTGGCAGCGATCGCGGTTGGCCGTGATGCCTTCCAAGCAGCGCATCGTCAGGGCAGACAGGGTGTTGCCCAGGATTTCAATGCTGTGGATCAAATTGTAGGCAATCAGCGGCATCATCACGTTTAGCTCCAGCTGTCCGGCCTGGGCGGCTAGGGCAATGGCGCTGTCATACCCCATCACCTGAAAGCAGACCATGGAGGTCATCTCCGCCATCACGGGGTTGTACTTACCGGGCATAATTGACGACCCCGGCTGCACGGGCGGCAGCTGAATTTCCTTAAAGCCCGTATTTGGCCCTGAATCCATCAGCCGCAGATCATGGGACAACTTGACGCAGTCTTGGGCCAGGTTTCGCAGCGCTCCAGATACCGCGACAAACGGGGCCATGCTTTGCATCGCCGCCATCGAGTGAGGGGCTGGGGTCAGAGGTTGGGCAATCAGCTCGCCGAGCACCTCGGCCACGCGCTGGCGGTACTTGGGGTGCGTGTTGAGGCCGGTGCCGGCAGCGCTTCCCCCCAAGCCGAGCTGCATGAGGTCTTGAGCCGCTGCGCGGATGCGACGCTGATGATCAGTCAAAATCTGCGCCCAAGCTAAGAATCCCTCCCCCAGCCGGACAGGCACCGCATCCTGCAGGTGGGTGCGCCCGGATTTGACCACGTCCTGAAATTCTGCTGCTTTTTTCTTTAGCGTGGTGATGCTGGAGGTCAGCGCTGGGTACAGCCGTTGCTCTAGCGCCAGCAGCCCACCCACCCGGATTGCCGTAGGAATAACATCGTTGGTTGATTGGCCATAGTTGACATGGTCGTTGGGGCTGACGCGCTGATAGTTGCCTTTCTGGTCGCCCAAAATTTCGAGGGCGCGGTTGGCGAGGACTTCGTTGACGTTCATGTGATGGGAGGTGCCCGCCCCCGCCTGATAGATATCCACGACAAACTGATCTCGAAATTGTCCCGACAGCACCTCGTCAGCCGCTTTCACAATGCTCCGCCGCAGTTCCTCGGAGATGCAGCCCAGCTCTCCGTTGGTAATCGCCGTAGCCTTTTTAATCAGTACACAGGCGTCGACGTAGGTGGGCAACGGGGGGAGACCGCTAATGGCAAAATTCTCGGTGGCGCGAAGCGTTTGAATGCCGTAGTAGACGTCACCTGGAAGCGATCGCTCTCCCATAGAGTCTTTCTCGATGCGGGGGGCTGTAGCTTGAGACGAACTTGGGGACAGATCCATTGGCACCATAGTAGTTGTCGGGTGTGTCGTTATGAGAGATACGTCTGAGACTAGTACATCCTAAAGGAGTGAGCTATTTGGGATGACTCACGGCGCGGCGTAGGCGTTGCCAGCACGAGTGTTGTGGGCACTCTGTGCCTACTGCGACATTATCCTATCCCAGGCAAGGGTAATAATAGGTGTAAAGACTTCACAAAACTGCAGAGTTCCCCTATGATTTGACACCATAGGGCAGGCAACTGA
>JBARYO010000212.1:0-2075 GCA_049647905.1 Elainellaceae cyanobacterium
GTCCTTAACGTTCTGAGTAATCGTGTGCTGGTAGTCGCGCTACTGGCTTGCTTCACGGCTCAGTTTCTCAAACTCGTTGTGGAGTTGTCTGTCAAAGGAAAAGTCAATGTGCAAACCCTATTTAGCTCAGGCGGTATGCCGAGTTCTCACTCGGCATTAGTGACGGCCTTAGCCTGCAGCATCGGGCAGCTTCGGGGCTGGGAGAGCGCTGAATTTGCGATCGCTTGCGTGTTCGCCGTCATTGTGATGTATGATGCGGCGGGCGTGCGCCTAGCGGCTGGACAACAAGCCCGCATTCTCAACCAAATTATTGATGAGCTGTTCAGCGAGAATCCCGCCTTCAACGAAGACCGTCTGAAGGAGCTGTTGGGCCATACCCCCGCTCAGGTGATCGCTGGGTTGCTGCTGGGGATCGTTGTCTCCTGGCTAGCCGTTCCGTTGTAGCGTGCAGACATGCCGCTTGCTAAGCCTAGTTCACATGGACATCAGGGTGTTCTAACTGGGCCTTGATGACGACTAGCGTCATATCGTCATCTCGCTGACGCGCCAAACCAACAAACGCATGAACTTGCTCAAACAAATAATCTAAAATTTCCTGGGGGCTGTAGCCGTAAGTACAAGCATCCCGAAAACACTGCTCCACCTGCGCTTCTCCAAAGCGATCGCCCCTAGAGCTTGCCGCATCGGTGAAGCCATCGGTGTAATACAGAATCACATCCGCAGTCTGTAGACGAACCTGTGCTTCGTCGTACTGGCTATCAATATCCAGGCCAATCAGCATCCCGGATGATGTATCGAGGCGGTGAATGGTTTGGGTTGCCGCCTCCCACAGGAGAGGTGGATTATGGGCCGCGTTGCTGTACGACAGCACTTGCGTCTCAGGGTCATACTCAGAGTAAAACAGGGTCACAAATCGATTGGAATTTTCCAAGTCCGAATACATGACGTGGTTGAGATGCTGCAAAATTCGGGCGGGGGAATGTTGATTGAGCACTTCGGCCCGCAGCATGCCCCGCAGCATCGTCATGATGAGCCCGGCCGGAACGCCTTTACCCATAACATCGCCGATGGCAATACTCCAGCAGCGGCTCGCTAAATCATCCAGAGGTTGTGACCAGCAATCATGATTGGCAGGGATGAAGTCATAGTAATCCCCACCGACACGGCTAGCCGTTTGGCAGCGCGCCGCCAGATCGAGCCCTTTAATTTTGGGGCACTGGCGAGGCAGCAATTGAACCTGAATTTCAGCTCCGATCTCCAATTCTCGATCCAGCCGCTCTTTTTTACGCAGCTCTACCGTCAACTCATTGTTCTCGATAGCAACAGCGGTTTGATCGGCCACGAGGCGCGTCAATTTTTGCCGAGTTTCTGTCCAAACATAATCCGGCTGACAGCTAAATAAATAGAGTCGCCCTCGCTCGGCGGTTCTGACCAGAATTGGCGTGCTGAAAATCTGCGTCGGTGCTCCAAAGCGACTGCTCAGGTGCTGATCTAATGCAGCCATAGCCGCTGAGGCATCTTCGCTAGGGCCTGACGATGCCATCCGGGCCGCCAAGTCGCGCACGGCCTTTACCATCGCCTGTTGCACATGCTGGCATCGTCCCTCACCTTGGCAGTGGAGTCGCTCTAGCTGAATTCGTCCGTCCCGAATCATCACTAGCATTCCGCCATCGGCATCGGCAACGCGACTGGCAATTAAAGGGGTCAGCTCAAGGAATTGGTTAAGATTTTTGAAGCTGCGCAATGCAAAGCTCAAAGAGCCTAACAGATCTTGAATCTTGCTTTGCTCCCGGTACAGCCGGGCCACGACATCCTTCAGCGCGAACACATTTGTCGGCTGGGTAGACGTTGGCTGCGACCCTGGTGTCTGGTCTAGGGGCTGTCCTAGGGCTTGAGGGTCAAAAGGCTGTGGTGAGACGGGCGTAGCTGTCATGCACTGGGTTGTAGGAAGTGGCAAGAACGGTGCTGGGCCGCAACGAAGTATCGGCCACAGGCAAACTCCGTAAGCGGGAACGGTAGGATCTCGATAAGTGTTGACCGAGAATACACGAACGGGTTGACAACGTCAACTATAC